>NZ_JBEXTX010000007.1:0-157325 GCF_040614175.1 Amycolatopsis sp. NPDC006131 | reverse complement strand
TCGGGGGGGGGGCCCCGGGGCGGGGGGGGGGCCGCCCCCCCCCGCCCCGGAATGCCGAGCGCGACGAGCACGCCGGTGAACGCGAGCACGGCCACCGCGCCCATCCCCGCCGAGAACCCCGTGCTGAACTCCCCGGGCGAGGTGTAGCCGCCGCCCGCGGCCGCGAACACCGCGACCGTGACCGACGTGCCGAACACGCCGCCGAAGATCCGCAGCATCATGAACGCGCCGGACGCCTGGCCGATCTCCGGCGGGCTCACCGCGGCGACCACCGCCCGCTGCGCCGCCGGCATGGCCATGGTCACGCCGACGCTGCCGACGACCAGGGCAGGCAGGATCTCCAGGTAGCCGGTGGCGGCGTCGGTGATCAGGGCGATCCAGCCCATGCACACCGCCTGGAGCAGCAGCCCGCCCGCCACGAACGCGCGCTCGCCGAACCGGTCGGCCAGCCGCCCCGCGATCGGCGCGCACACCATCAGCGTCGCGGTCCACGGCACCAGCCGCAGACCGGCGACGAACGGCCCGTCACCGTGGACGATCTGGAAGTACTGCGCCAGGAAGAACATCGTCCCGTACAGCGAGGCGAACACCAGGAAGTTCGCCGGGTTGGCGGTGGCGAACGCCCGGGACCGGAAGAAGCGCATCGGCAGCATCGGGGCCTCGGCGCGCCGTTCCCAGAACACGAACGCCACCACCAGCGCGACCCCGAGCACGAGCGCGCTCAGGACCTCGGCGCTGCCCCAGCCCGCCGCGTTCCCGCGGACCAGGGCCCACACGATGCCGAACCCCGCCGCGGTCACGAGCCCCACGCCAGCAAGGTCGAACCGCTTGGCCGGGCCGAAGCTCTCGCCGACGTGCCGCCCGGTGAGCAGGATCGTGATCAACCCGACCGGCAGGTTCAGCCAGAAGATCCACTGCCAGGCCAGGCCCTGCGCGACGGCACCGCCGATGAACGGGCCGCTGAAGGTGGCCAGACCGGTGATCCCCAGGTACAGCCCCATCGCCCTGCCCCGCTCGTTCGGCGGGAACGCGGCGCTGACCAGGGTGAGCGACAGCGGCAGCACCATCGCGGCCCCGGCCCCCTGGAACGCCCGGGCCGTGACGAGCGCACCGATGCCCGGTGCCAGCGCGCACGCCACCGACGCGACGGTGAACAACGCCAGGCCGGCGACGAACACGCGGCGGCGGCCGAACCGGTCACCCAGCGCCGCGCCGGTCAGCAGCAGCACCGCGAACGCCAGGTTGTAGGCGTTGACCGTCCACTCCAGCGATTCGAGCGACGCCGACAGGTCCTGCCGGATCGACGTGAGCGCCGTCGTCACCACCAGGCTGTCCAGGGCCATCATGAACGACGCCGTCGACGCCAGGCCCAGTACCCAGGCCTGCCGCGGGGTCACCGGGCGCCGCGCGGTTCGGCGCGGGTGAGCGGCGGGCGCTGATCGTCCGGGTCGTCCGGGTCGGGCTCGCCGAACCACCGCGACGGGGCGTGCCGGCCGTACTCGTCGTGCCAGTCCCACCACTCGTAGGGCGCCGTCTGCGGGTAGCCCTCCGGCGAGTCCTCCCAGGTTTCCTGGCGGCCGAGCGCGGTCAGGTCCAGGTAACTCCAGTTGGTACCCAGCGCCTCGTCGCCCCGGTTGTTGACGAAGTAGGTGCGGTACACCCGGTCGCCGTGGTGGATGAAGGCGTTGGTGCCGTGCCAGGAGTCGACGCCGAAATCGGCGTCGAAGTCGTCGGTGATGGTGTACCAGGGCATCTGCCAGCCCATCCGCGCCCGCACGCGCTCGATGTCGGCCTGCGGGGCACGCGAGGCGAACACCAGCGTGGTGTCCCGCGCGTTGATGTGGGCGAGGTGGCCGAGGTTGTCCGCCATCATCGAGCAACCGCGGCAGGCGTGGTCCGGCCAGCCGTGCACGCCCGGTTCGAAGAAGGCGCGGTAGACGATCAGCTGGCGGCGGCCGTCGAACAGGTCGAGCAGGCTCGCCTCGCCCTCCGGCCCGTGGAACGTGTAGGGCTTCGTCACTTCCAGCCAGGGCATCCGCCGTCGCTCGGCGGCCAGCGCGTCGCGCGCGGGTGAGTTCCTTCTCCTTGACCAGCATCCGCCGGTGCGCGGCCGCCCACTCGGCCGGTGACACGATCGGTGGTGTGTGCATGTGTCCGCCTTCCCGTTTCGTCGGATACCGGTACCGACACCGGCGGGAGCGGGAACTGGTCGGGGAGGCCGGATCACGGGCGCAGCGTGCGTGGGAAACCGAACCGGGCCAGCAGCGCGGTGTCGGAGAACCGGGTCAGAGCGCCGATCCGGTCGCCGCTCAGCGTCAGCACGAGCACCCCGTGCGCGTGCACCACCGGGGTCCGCGGGTCGCGGACGTAGTAGCCGAACGCGGGCTGGCCGTTCGCCCTGGCCGGGTACAGCACGTACCGGCGGCCGTCGCGCATCACGACGGTGTCCAGGAAGGTCCGGATGGCGTCGAGCCCCTGGTACTCCAGCGGCAGCGGCGGCATGGTCAGCCACGCGTCGTCGGTCAGCAGGGCCACGATCGCCTCGACGTCCCCGGCCTCGAACGCGCGCGCGAAGGTGTCCACGATGCGGCGTTCCCGGGGCGAGCCCGGCAGCGGCGCGTCCGCCCGGCCGGGCAACTCGCCGGCCAGCGCGGCGCGTGCCCGGGTGAGCGCGCTGGTCACCGCGTTCTCGGTCGTGTCCAGCATCTCCGCCACCTCGGCGGCCCGGAAGCCCAGCACGTCCCGCAGCACCAGCACCACCCGTTGCCTCGGTGGCAGGTGCTGCAGCGCGGCGAGGAACGCCAGCGACACCGACTCCCTGGCCTCGTACCGGGCCTCCGGGCCGGCCAGGTGACCGACGGCGGCCTCCAGCAGCTCCTCGGGACACGGTTCGAGCCAGCTCGGCTCCGGCCGGCGGCGGGATGGTT
This sequence comes from Amycolatopsis sp. NPDC006131, assembly GCF_040614175.1. Classification (NCBI taxonomy): domain Bacteria; kingdom Bacillati; phylum Actinomycetota; class Actinomycetes; order Pseudonocardiales; family Pseudonocardiaceae; genus Amycolatopsis; species Amycolatopsis sp. NPDC006131. Next base: position 154,398 of record NZ_JBEXTX010000007.1, on the reverse strand, counting down.
CGGGCAACGGAACGCCTCCTCGGGGGCTCGGGTGATCCCGCGGGCGGCGCGCCTCGGCGCGCAGCGCGTTCAGGCAACGGTTGGTGGCGATCCGGTACAGCCAGGTCCGCACGGAAGCGCGGCCCGCGTAGCCGCCGAGGCCGCGCCACGCCGCCAGCAACGTCTCCTGCAGCATGTCCTCGGCGTCCTGGACCGAGCCGAGGATGCGGTAGCAGTGCACCTGCAGCTCGGCCCGGAACGGTTCGACGAGCGCGCGGAAGGCCTCGCCGTCGCCGCCGCGCGCCAGGTCCAGGAGTTCCTCGTGGTGGGTCGGGTGCATGGCGGCTCCTTCGTTCGCGCGTGGTCCTCACTGTGGTGGACACCGCCGGTCCGGGAAAATGGTCGCTCCGCGCGCGGCACGACCGGGCATCTCGTGTGGCGGCGCCCGGCGGCCGCGCCGAGCCCCTAGGATCGCGGCGTGGCCTCCGCTGAAACCATCCCCGTGAGCGACGCGCTGCAGACGCTGCGCCGCGTCTTCGGTTACGACTCCTTCCGCGGTGACCAGGAAGCGATCGTCGAGCACGTGATCGGCGGCGGCGACGCGGTCGTGCTGATGCCGACCGGCGGCGGGAAGTCGCTGTGCTACCAGATCCCGTCGCTGGTGCGCCCCGGCACCGGCGTGGTCGTCTCGCCGCTGATCGCGCTCATGCAGGACCAGGTCGACGCGCTGCTGGCGGTCGGCGTGCGCGCCGGGTTCCTCAACTCCTCGCAGGACTTCGAGCAGCGCCGCGAGGTCGAGGCCGCGTTCCTCGCCGGCGAGCTGGACCTGCTGTACCTGGCGCCGGAACGGCTGTCGATGGAGTCCACGCGGAACCTGCTCGACCGGGGCAAGGTCGCGTTGTTCGCCATCGACGAGGCGCACTGCGTGTCCCAGTGGGGCCACGACTTCCGGCCCGACTACCTGGGCCTGTCCGAGCTGCACGAGCGCTGGCCGGACGTGCCGCGCATCGCGCTGACCGCGACCGCCACGAAGGCCACGCACGCCGAGATCGTGTCGCGGCTCAACCTCGGCGAGGCGCGCCAGTTCGTGGCGAGCTTCGACCGGCCCAACATCCAGTACCGCATCGTGCCGAAGGCCGAGCCGAAGAAGCAGCTGCTCGACCTGATCCGCACCGAGCACCCCGGCGACGCGGGCATCGTCTACTGCCTGTCACGCAACTCGGTGGAGAAGACCGCGGAGTTCCTGGTGGCCAACGGGATCAGTGCGGTGCCCTACCACGCCGGCCTCGATTCCCGGACCCGCGCGCGCAACCAGGCGCGGTTCCTGCGTGAGGACGGGCTGGTCGTGGTGGCGACGATCGCGTTCGGCATGGGCATCGACAAGCCGGACGTGCGGTTCGTGGCGCACCTGGACCTGCCGAAGTCGGTCGAGGGCTACTACCAGGAGACCGGGCGAGCCGGCCGGGACGGGCTGCCGTCGACCGCGTGGCTGGCCTACGGGCTGCAGGACGTCGTGCAGCAGCGGCGGATGATCCAGACCTCCGAGGGCGACGACGCGCACCGCAGGCGGCTGTCGCAGCACCTGGACGCGATGCTCGCGCTGTGCGAGACCGTCGAGTGCCGTCGCGCGCAGCTGCTGAACTACTTCGGCCAGCCCGGGCAGCCGTGCGGCAACTGCGACACCTGCCTGACGCCGCCGGAGTCGTGGGACGGCACGATCGCCGCGCAGAAGCTGCTGTCCGCGGTGTACCGGCTGCAGCACGAGCGGGGCCAGAAGTTCGGCGCCGGGCAGATCATCGACATCCTGCTGGGCAAGCAGACGCCGAAGGTGACGCAGCACCGGCATGACCAGCTGACCGTGTTCGGGGTGGGGCAGGAGCTGTCGGAGAGCGAGTGGCGCGGCGTGGTGCGGCAGCTGCTGGCGCAGGGGCTGCTGGCCGTCGAAGGCGACTACGGGACGCTGCTGCTGACCGAGGCCAGCGGCGAGGTGCTGGGCCGCAAGCGCGAGGTGCGGATGCGCCGCGAGCCCAAGCGCGCCGGCCGGGCGGCCACGGCGACCGCGAAGCGCAAGGCGGCGGCGGAGATGCCGGAAGAGGCCCGTCCGGTGTTCGAGAAGCTGCGGGCCTGGCGGTTCGAGGAGGCGAAGAACCAGGGCGTGCCGGCCTACATTGTCTTCAGCGACGCGACCCTGCGTCAGATCGCCACCGAGCAGCCGTCTACTTTGGACGAGCTGGCCGGGGTGAGCGGCGTCGGGGAGAACAAGCTCGCCCGGTACGGCGAGCAGGTGCTGGCGACCCTGGCGGGAGGCGAGTAGTGGAGATCTGGGTCAACCCGCGGTGCTCGAAGTGCCGCTCGGCGCTGTCGATCCTGGACGAGGCGGGGGTGTCCTACGAGGTGCGCAGGTACCTGGAGGAGCCGCCGACGGTGGCGGAGCTGGACGCCGTGCTCAAGCGGCTGGGCCTGGACCCGTGGGACATCGCGCGCCTGCAGGAGCCCGAGGCCGCCGAGCTGGGCGTCAAGAGCTGGCCGCGCGACGAGGCGACGCGGGACCGCTGGCTGACGGCGCTGGCGGAGCACCCGAAGCTGATCCAGCGCCCGATCATCACCGCCGACGACGGGACGACGGTGGTGGGGCGGACGGAAGAGGCCGTGCGCTCGGTTCTGCCTTGAGTGGAGCCGCCGGCGACGGAGTGGTGGGGCGGATGGCCGAGGTGCTGCGCCCGGTTCTGCTGTGAGGGGTGCCGCCGGCGGGGCGGACGAACCAAGCCGTGCGCTCGGTCTGCCTTGAGTGGAGCCGGCGACCACACTGTCGCCGACCCGGGGGAATTCAGCCCGCGCGGGAGGTCGCCGGCTCGTGGCCGTGTCCGCGGCGCCGCTGCAGGCCCTTCGCCAGCGGCTCGACCACGCGGGCCGCGATGGGGCCGAGGATCGCCATCAGCAGCACGTACGCGGTCGCGAGCGCGGCCAGCTCGTCGACCACCGCGCCGGCCGACACGGCCAGCCCGGCGATGACGATCGAGAACTCACCCCGCGCCACCAGCGCGGCACCGGCGCGGGCGCGGCCCAGCTTGCCGACACCCTGACGCCGCGCGGCCCACCAGCCGGTCGCCACCTTCGTCAGGGTGGTCACCACCGCGAGCAGCACGGCCCAGCCGAGCACCGGCGGGATGGACGCCGGGTTCGTGTTCAGCCCGAACACCACGAAGAACACCGCGGCGAACAGGTCCCGCAGCGGCTCCAGCAGCCGCGTCGCGTTGTGGGCCGTCGAGCCGGAGATCGCGATGCCCAGCAGGAACGCGCCGACCGCGGCCGACACCTGCATCGCCGACGCGAGGCCGGCCACCAGCAGCGCCGCGCCGAGCACCTTGAGCAGGAACACCTCGCGGTCGTCGGAGTCCACGATCGCCGACACGTACCGGCCGTACTTCAGCGCGATCACCAGCACGACGGTGATCACCAGCAGCGAGATGCCGACGGCCTCCAGGCCGCCGAGGAAGCTGACCCCGCCCAGCAGCGCGGTCAGGATCGGCAGGTACAGCGCCATCGCCAGGTCCTCGAACACCAGGATCGACAGCACCACCGGGGTCTCCCGGTTGCCGAGACGGCCGAGGTCGCCGAGGACCTTCGCGATGATCCCGGACGAGGAGATGTAGGTGACGCCCGCCATCACGATGGCGCCGATGGGGCCCCAGCCGAGCAGCAGCGCGACCGCCGCGCCGGGCGCGGCGTTGAGCACGATGTCCAGCAGGCCGGCCATCCACGAGCGTTTCAGCCCGGTGAACAGCTCGGCCGCGGAGTACTCCAGGCCCAGCAGCAAGAGCAGCAGCACGACGCCGATCTCGCTGGCCAGGTGCGTGAAGTCGCCGATGTCGCCGAGCGGGATCAGTCCGCCCTGCCCGAAGGCCAGGCCGCCGAGGAGGTAGAGCGGGATGGGGGAGAGGCCGATCTTCCCGGCGAGGCGTCCCAGGACGCCGAGCACGAAGAAGACGGCCCCGAGTTCGATCAGGGCCAGTGCGGTGTGCTCCAAGGGCTCAGCCGTTCTTCAGGATCTTGAGGGCGCCCTCCAGGCCTTCCGACGTGCCGACCGCGACCAGCACGTCACCGGCGGTGAACGTGAAGTCCGGGGTGGGGGAAGGGTGCACCTGGCCGGCGCGCATGACGGCGACCACGGACACGCCGGTCCGGGTGCGCATCGCCGTGTCGCCGAGGGTGCGGCCGTCGAACGGGGAGTTCGCCTTGATGGGCAGCTGCTTGGTGTTGATCCCGGGGACCTCGCGGTGCTCCTCGGTGAGCTGCGCGACCAGTTGCGGGGCGCCGAGCAGGTTGGCCAGCGCGCCGGCCTCGTCGGCGGTCAGGGGCAGGGACGCCAGGCACGCGTCGGGGTCGTCGGACTTGGACACGATCAGCTCGATCTGCCCGTCCCGGTGCGTGACCACGCCGATGCGGCGTCCGTTCCGGGTCGCGAAGTCCTTCCGCACACCGATGCCCGGTAGGGGCGTTACTTCCACGTTCACACCGCCACGGTACCGGTGCGGCCGTCACCGGGTGGGCCAGGCACAATGGAGAACCGCAGGTACGGACCGATCGAGACGGCGAGGAGAGCATCGGTGGCGGGAGCCCTACGCGGCGTGGTCGCTCTGGACGGACCCTCGGGAACCGGGAAGACCACGGTGGCGCGCAAGCTCGCCGGGCGCCTGTCGGCCGGCTACCTCGACACCGGCGCGATGTACCGGGTGGTGACGCTGGCCGTGCTGCGCGCGGGCGTCGACCCGGCCGACGGCCTCGCGGTCGCCGAACTGGCCCGGACCACCGACTTCGCGCTCGGCACCGACCCCTCGGCGCCGAGCGTCCACCTGGCGGGCGAGGACGTGGCGGCCGAGATCCGCGGCGCCGAGGTCAACCACGCGGTGTCGCCGGTCTCGGCGGTGCCCGAGGTGCGTGAGCTGCTGGTCGCGCGGCAGCGGCGGATCATCGGCGAGGTGCTGGACGAGATCGGCGGCATCGTCGTCGAGGGCCGCGACATCGGCACCGTCGTCACGCCGGACGCCCCGCTCAAGGTCTACCTGACCGCGGACCCGGCGGTGCGGGCCGCGCGCCGCAGCGCCCAGGACACCGCCGCCGGGCGGCAGAGCAGCCAGGCCGAGGCGCTGGCGTCGGTCGACCGGCGGGACCGGCTCGACTCGACGCGTGCCGTCGCGCCGCTGAAGGCCGCCGACGACGCGGTGCACCTGGACACCACCGAGCTGTCCATCGACCAGGTGCTCGTCGCCCTGTCCGAGCTGGCCGGCCAGCGCGGGCTGCTGGGCACGTGCGCGCAGGTAACGCGGTGAGCCCTGCCGGTCTGCCGGACGGCGCGTCGGCCCGGCTGCACGACGCCGCCCGGTTCGTCGGGACGCACCTGTTCAAGCCGGCATACCGGCTGCGGATCCGCGGCCTCGAGCGGGTGCCCAAGACCGGGCCGGTGCTGGTGGTGGCCAACCACAGCTCGATGGTCGAGCCGCAGATCATCTTCGGAATGTTGCCGCGCCGTTCGGTGTTCCTCGTCAAGGAGGAGATGTTCACCGGGGCGGTCGGGTGGTTCCTCCGGCGCATCGGCCAGGTGCCGGTGCGCCGGGGTGAGCCCGACCGGGCGCCCCTGCTGACCACGGCGAACGTGCTCAAGGGCGGCGGAGTCGTCGCGGTGTTCCCGGAGGGGACCCGCGGCGAGGGCGATGTCACCAGCGCCGAGCGCGGCGCGGCCTGGCTGGTCCGGGCCTCCGGCGCGGTGGTCCTGCCGATCGCGGTGCGCGGGACGCGGCGTCCCGCGGGCAGCGGGCGGCGGTTCCGGCCCCGGGTCGACATCCTGGTGGGTGAGCCGTTCACGCTCGAGGTCGGCCGCGGCCGGGCCGGGCTGGACGAGGCGACCGGGCGGCTGCGGGACGAACTCGCGGGCCTGGTCCGCACCCTCGACGAATGGCGTGCAGCGCAGGGCGAGCCCGTGCGCGGGAAGAAAGCGGAGTTATGACGGAGCTTGACGGGACCTGGTCGGACGAGGCGGAGTTCACCGCGCTCGACAGCCAGGCCGACGACGCGGCGTCCGAGGAGGAAGCCGAGCTGAGCCAGCCCGTGCTGGCCGTCGTCGGGCGCCCGAACGTGGGCAAGTCCACCCTGGTGAACCGGATCCTCGGCCGCCGCGAGGCGGTCGTGCAGGACACGCCCGGCGTGACCCGGGACAGGGTGGCCTACGACGCGCAGTGGTCCGGCCGCCGGTTCACGGTGGTCGACACGGGCGGCTGGGAGCCGAGCGCGACCGGGCTGCAGGCCGCGGTCGCGGCGCAGGCCGAGCTGGCGATGAACACCGCGGACGCGGTGCTGGTCGTGGTGGACGCCTCAGTCGGCGCGACCGCGACCGACGAGGCCGTGGCGAAGGTGCTGCGCCGGTCGAAGCGGCCGGTGCTGCTGGCGGCCAACAAGGTCGACGACGAGCGGCTGCTGGCCGACGTGGCCTCGCTGTGGTCGCTCGGCCTCGGCGAGCCGCACGCGGTGAGCGCCCTGCACGGCCGCAGCTCGGGCGACCTGCTCGACGCGATCATCAAGGTGCTGCCCGAGGCCCCGCGCGAGCGCGAGGCCGTCGCCGGGCCGCGCCGCGTCGCGCTGGTGGGCAAGCCGAACGTGGGCAAGTCCAGCCTGCTCAACAAGCTCACCGGTGAGCAGCGGTCCGTCGTGGACTCGGTCGCGGGCACCACGGTCGACCCGGTCGACTCGCTGGTGGAGCTGGACGGCCAGGTGTGGCGGTTCGTCGACACCGCGGGCCTGCGCAAGCGGGTGCACACCGCGAGCGGCACCGAGTACTACGCGTCGCTGCGCACCAAGGCCGCCATCGACTCCTCCGAGGTCGTCATCGTCCTGCTGGACGCCAGCGAGCCGCTGTCCGAACAGGACCTGCGCGTGCTGACGTCTGTCGTGGAGTCCGGCCGCGCGTGCGTGCTGGCGCTGAACAAGTGGGACCTCGTCGACGAGGACCGCCGCCACCAGCTGGAGAAGGAGCTCGACCGCGGCCTGGTGCGCGTCACCTGGGCCGAGCGGGTCAACATCTCCGCGCTCACCGGGCGTTCGGTGCGCAAGCTCGCGCCGGCGCTGCGGACCGCGCTCGCCTCGTGGGACCAGCGGGTCCCGACCGGGCAGCTGAACTCGTGGCTGTCCGAGCTGATCGCGGCCACCCCGCCGCCGGTGCGCGGCGGCAAGCAGCCCAAGGTGCTGTTCGCGACCCAGGCCGGCATCCGCCCGCCGACGCTGGTGCTGTTCACCACCGGGTTCCTCGAGGCCGGGTACCGCCGCTTCATCGAGCGGAAGTTCCGCGAGCGCTTCGGTTTCGCGGGCAGCCCGGTGCGCATCAACGTGCGGGTGCGGGAAAAGAAGCCGCGGCCCGGCAAGAAGGGCAAGTGACGCAACGAGGTGTGACGGCGGCGACACCCCGGTGAGACCGCCCGGCCACCTGCCGTTCACCTCGGGTAGAGTGATCGTCCCGCGCGGGCGCCTCACACTTTTCGCGAGTTCCGGCCCGAACGCTGGCGGAAGGTGAACTCCATGGGCGCGCCCGTTCTCGATCCGACGCTGCCCGGGGTGCTGACCCCGGAGCGGGCCCTGTTCCCCGGCGGTCCGGCCGCGGCGCGGCGCACGCTGCTGGACGTGCTGGCCGACACCGCCGTGCGTCACCCGAACGCGGCGGCGCTCGACGACGGCGAGCGGGTGCTGAGCTACCGCAGGCTGTCCGAGGAGGCGCAGGCACTGGGCAGGCGGCTCGCCGCCGAAGGCGTCGGCCGCGGCGACCGCGTCGGCGTCCGGATCTCCTCCGGCACCGCCGACCTCTACGTCGCGATCCTGGGCGTGCTCGCCGCGGGCGCGGCCTACGTGCCGGTGGACGCCGACGACCCGGACGAGCGGGCCGAGCTGGTGTTCGGCGAGGCCGGCGTGTGCGCGGTGCTGATGGACGACGGGCTGACGATGCTCGCCGAGCCCGGCCGCCGCACCGGCGTGCCCACGCCGGACGACGACGCGTGGATCATCTTCACCTCCGGTTCGACGGGCAAGCCCAAGGGAGTGGCGGTCAGCCACGGTTCCGCGGCCGCCTTCGTCGACGCCGAGGCCCGGCTGTTCCTCACCGAGGAGCCCATCGGCCCCGGTGACCGCGTGCTGGCCGGGCTGTCGGTCGCCTTCGACGCCTCGTGCGAGGAGATGTGGCTGGCCTGGCGGCACGGCGCGTGCCTGGTGCCCGCGCCGCGCGCGCTCGTGCGCACCGGCGTCGACCTCGGGCCGTGGCTGGTCGCGCAGCGCATCACGATCGTGTCCACCGTGCCGACCCTGGCCGCGTTGTGGCCGGCCGAGGCGCTGGAGGACGTGCGGCTGCTCATCTTCGGCGGCGAGGCGTGCCCGCCGGAGCTGGCCGAACGGGTCGCCGTCGAGGGCCGCGAGGTGTGGAACACCTACGGGCCGACCGAGGCGACCGTGGTCGCCTGCGCCACCCCGCTGACCGGGGAGGGCCCGGTGCGGATCGGGCTGCCGCTGGCCGGCTGGGACCTCGTGGTCGTGGACGCCGCGGGTGAGCCGGTGGCGATGGGGGAGTCCGGTGAGCTGGTGATCGGCGGCGCCGGCCTGGCCAGATACCTCGATCCGGTGAAGGACGCGGAGAAGTTCGCGCCGCTGCCCGCGCTGGGCTGGGAGCGCGCCTACCGCAGCGGCGACCTGGTGCGCGCCGAGCCCGCTGGGCTGGTGTTCCTCGGCCGCGCCGACGAGCAGATCAAGCTCGGCGGCCGCCGCATCGAGCTGGGCGAGGTGGACGCCGCGCTGCAGGCGCTGCCCGGGGTCGCCGGAGCCGCCGCGGCGATCCGCACCACCAAGGCGGGCAACCAGGTTCTCGTCGGGTACGTGGTGCCGCAAGGCGAGTTCGACACCGACGGCGCTTCGGCTCAGCTGCGCGAAAAACTGCCCGCCGCGCTGGTGCCGCTGCTCGCGGTGGTCGACGACCTGCCGACCCGCACCTCGGGCAAGGTCGACCGCGCCGCGCTGCCCTGGCCGCTGGCCACTGTGGACAGTGCCGCCGCGCTGACGGCGACCGAGTCGTGGCTCGCCGAGGGCTGGGCGGAGATCCTGGGCGTGCCGGTGACCGATCCGGGCGCCGACTTCTTCACCTCCGGCGGCGGCAGCCTCACCGCCGCGCAACTGGTGGCGCGCATCCGCACCCGCCACCCGCGGGTGTCGGTCGCCGATCTCTACCGCCACCCGAAGCTCGGCCAGCTCGCCGCGCTGCTCGACGGCCTCGACGGGGAAACCGAGCGGCGGCGCGACGTCCGCCCGGTTCCGCGGCGGGCCGGGGCCGCGCAGGCCGTGCTGGGCCTGCCGGTGCTCGCCCTGACCGGCCTGCGCTGGCTGACCGCGCTCGCCGCACTGTCCACTGTGCTCTCGACGGCCGGCGTCGCCTGGGCGCCGTCCGTGCCGTGGTGGTCGCTCGCGCTGGCCTGGCTGGTGCTGTTCAGCCCGCCCGGCCGCATCGCCATCGCGGCCGGCGGCGCGCGGCTGCTCCTGCGTGGCGTGCGCCCCGGCGCGCACCCCCGCGGCGGCCGGGTCCACTTGCGACTGTGGGCGGCGGAGCGGCTCGCCGAGGCCGCCGGCGCCGCCGGCATCTCGGGCGCGAGCTGGATGACGCTGTACGCCCGCGCGCTGGGCGCGAAGGTCGGCAAGGACGTCGACCTGCACACCCCGCCGCCGGTCACCGGCCTGCTCAAGCTGGGCCGCGCGGCGGCGGTGGAGCCCGAGGTCGACCTGTCCGGGCACTGGGTGGACGGCGACGTCGTGCACATCGGCAAGATCCGGATCGGCGCCGGCGCCCGCGTCGGCGCGCGCAGCGTGCTGCTGCCCGGCGCGCGGATCGGCAAGGGCGCGGAGATCGCCGCCGGGTCGACCGTGCTGGGCGCGGTGCCCGCGGGCCAGCGCTGGGCGGGTTCGCCCGCGCGCCGCGACGGCAAGGGCGCGCTGCGCTGGCCGTCCAGCCGCCCGCCGCGGTCGCGGTTCTGGGCCTTCGCCTACGGGGCCGCCTCGTTCGTGCTCGGCTTGTTCCCGGTGCTCGCCGCCGTGCCCGGCCTGCTGGTGCTGGGCGCCGCGGTCGGGGGGACCACGACGATCGGCGCCGCGCTGCGTGCCGCGCTGCTCGCCGTGCCGGTGGCGACGGTGGCCGCCTTCGGCACCTACGCGCTGCTGGTGCTGGTGTCCGTGCGGCTGCTCGGGCTGGGCCTGCACGAGGGCTACCACCCGGTGCACGGCCGGATCGCCTGGCAGGTGTGGGCCACCGAGCGGCTGATGGACCTGGCCCGCCAGGTGCTGTTCCCGCTCTACGCCAGCCTGTTCACGCCGGTGTGGCTGCGGCTGCTGGGCGCGAAGGTCGGCCGCGGCGCGGAGGTCTCGACCGTGCTGGCGGTCCCGCGGATGACGCAGGTCGACGACGGCGCGTTCCTCGCCGACGACACCATGGTCGCCACGTACGAGCTGGGCCACGGCTGGCTGCACGTCGCGCCGACGCGCATCGGCAAGCAGGCGTTCCTCGGCAACTCCGGCATGGCCGCGGCCGGGCGCGCGGTGCCCAAGCGCGGTCTGGTCGGGGTGCTGTCCTCGGCGCCGCGCAAGGCGAAGAAGGGCTCGTCGTACCTGGGCATGCCGCCGATGCCGCTGCGCCGCGCGGTGGAGGCGGCGGACTCCAGCCGCACGTTCGCGCCGCCGCCGCGGCTGAAGGCCGCGCGGGCCGCGGTCGAGCTGTGCCGGATCGTGCCGGTGATGTGCGCGGTCGCGCTCGCGGTGCTCGTGCTGGCCGCGCTGGCGGCGGTGTGGTCGGCGGCGGGCCTGCTCGTGGCCGCGGTCGCCGCCCCGGTGGTGCTGGTCGTCGCCGGTCTGGTGGCCGGGGTGGTGACCACCGCGGTGAAGTGGGCGCTGACCGGGCGGTTCCGGGCGGTGGACCACCCGCTGTGGAGTTCGTTCGTGTGGCGCACCGAGCTGGCCGACACGTTCGTCGAGACGCTCGCGGTGCCGTGGCTGGTGAGCTGGAGCGCGGGCACGCCGCTGCTGCCGTGCTGGCTGCGCACGATGGGCGCGAAGATCGGCCGCGGGGTGTGGCTGGAGACGTACTGGCTGCCGGAGACCGACCTGGTGCGGCTGGGCGACGGCGCGACCGTGAACCGGGGGTGTGTCGTGCAGACCCACCTGTTCCATGATCGGATCATGCGCATGAGCGAGGTGACCGTGGCCGAGGGCGCGACCGTCGGCCCGCACGGGATCGTGCTGCCCGGCGCGAGCGTCGGCGCGCGCACCACCGTGGGCCCGGGTTCGCTGGTGACCCGCGGCGACGCCGTCCCGGCCGACAGCCGCTGGCTGGGCAACCCGATCGCGGCGTGGCGGGCGTGAGCCGCGCCGACTACACGCTCGGCCACGGCAGCGACGACTACCGGGTCACGCACTACGACCTGGAGCTGGACTACAAGATCGGGCCGAACCGGCTGAGCGCGCGGGCGGCCCTGTCCGCGGTCGCCGCGGGCGAGCTGAGCCGGATCCCGCTCGACCTGGCCGGTTTCACGGTCAAGGGCGTGCGCGTGGACGGGCGGACCGCGAAGTTCACCCACCGCGGCGGCAAGCTGGTGGTGCGCCCGGTGCGGCCGGTGCGCGGCGAGTTCACCGTCGAGGTGCGCTACTCCGGCAACCCGCGGCCGGTGGCGAGCCGGTGGGGCGAGATCGGCTGGGACGAGCTGACCGACGGCGCGCTCGTGGCGAGCCAGCCGACCGGGGCGCCGTCCTGGTTCCCGTGCAACGACCGGCCGGGGGACAAGGCGACCTACCGGGTGTCGCTGACCACCGCGTCGGCCTACACGGTGCTGGTGACCGGCGACCTGGTCACCCGCCGCGCCGGGGGCAGTGCGACGACGTGGGTGTTCGAGCGGCGCGAGCCGACGGCGCCGTACCTGATGAGTGTCCAGATCGGACGGTACGACGAGCTGGTTCTCGATGGGGTGCAACGGATCGCGGTGCCGCGGCGACTGCGTGCCGCGGCCGCGCACGACTTCGGCCGCCAGCCGGAGATGATGCGCGGGCTCACGGAGTGGTTCGGGCCGTACCCGTTCGGCGAGTACGTCGTGGTGGTCACCGACGACGACCTGGACGACCCGATCGAGGCGCAGGGCATGGCGATCTTCGGCGCCAACCACGTCGACGGCCGGCGCACGTTCGAGCGGCTGGTGGTGCACGAGCTGGCGCACCAGTGGTTCGGCAACAGCCTCACCGTCGCAGGCTGGCGGCACATCTGGCTCAACGAGGGCTTCGCGACCTACGCGGAATGGCTGTGGTCGGAGGCCTCCGGCGGCCCGTCCGCGGAGGCGCTGGCGCGCGACTGGCGGTCCCGCGTCGGCACCGACGTCGCGATCGGCGACCCGGGCGTGGCGCGCCTGTTCGACGAGCAGGTCTACAAGCGCGGCGGCCTGGTCCTGCACGAGCTGCGCGGCCGGGTCGGCGACGAGGTGTTCTTCGGCCTGCTGCGGACCTGGGTGGCCGGGCACGCACACGGCACCGTCACCACCGAGGACTTCATCGCGCACGCGGAGCGCGCCGCCGGTGTGCCGCTCCGTGACGAGTTCGCCTCCTGGCTCGGCTGAGCCACCCCGTTCTCGCCCCGGGCGGAGTTGCGCCCGCTCCTGGCCGTCTGAGCAGCGAGGACGTCCCTTTCGGGCAACGTGCCGCCGCCGTTCATCCCGCTTCCGCCCGCGACTTGAGGATCGCGGCCCTTTTGTTACCGGAACGTGTCGGATCGGGCTTCCCCTCACACGCGGTCACGACGTATGTTGTCGGCCACAACATTCAAATGTTGTGAGTCACAACATTCCTGCCAAGGGGACGCAATGAAGCGGAGAAAGACCCTCGCGCTGGCCGCCGCGGGCACCGGGCTCGTCCTGGCGCTGACCGCGTGTGGAGCGAACAGCGCCAACAACGACAGCGGTGGGAGCGGCGGGTCGGACAACGGCGGCCCGAAGGTCGGCGTGATCCTGCCGGAGACCGCGACCTCGGCCCGCTGGGCCGGGTTCGACCAGCCGATGCTCCAGTCGGCCCTCACGAAGGCCGGGCTCAGCCCGATCATCGAGAACGCCCAGGGCGACAACCAGCGGTTCGCGCAGCAGGCCGACAGCATGCTCAGCCAGGGCGTGAAGGTCCTGATCATCGCCGCGCCCAGCGGTGACGTCGGCGCCACGGTCGAGCAGAAGGCCAAGCAGCAGGGCGTGCCGGTCATCAACTACGACCGCCTCAACCTCGGTGGCAGCGCCGACTACTACGTCAGCTTCGACAATGTCCAGGTCGGCCGCCTGCAGGGCCAGGCGCTCGCGGACGCGCTGAAGACCAAGCCGGGCGCCCAGGTCATCGAGATCGAGGGCTCGCCGACGGACAACAACGCGACCCTGTTCTACAACGGGCAGCAGGAGATCCTCGGCCCGCTCTACAGCTCGGGCGCGCTGAAGAAGGTCGCCAGCCAGCGCATCGACAAGTGGGACAACGCGGTCGGCGGCGCGACCTTCGAGCAGTTCCTGTCCGCCAACGGCGGCAAGGTCGACGGTGTGCTGGCCGCCAACGACGGCATGGCCGGCGCCGTGATCACCGTGCTGCAGAAGAACGGCCTCGCCGGCTCGGTCCCGGTCACCGGCCAGGACGCCAGCGCCGCCGGCCTGAAGTCGATCCTGCAGGGCCAGCAGTACTCGACGGTGTTCAAGCCGATCCAGCAGGAGGCCGACGCCACCGCGCAGCTGGCCGCCGCGCTGGTCAAGGGCGACACCGCGGGCGCCGACGCCATCGCCAAGCAGACCTCCACCGACCCGACCGGCAACCGCACGGTCAAGTCAGTGCTGCTGCAGCCGTTCTCCATCACCAAGGAGAACGTGAAGATGGTGGTCGACCAGGGTTACGTCAAGGCGAGCGAGATCTGCGGCGGCGACACCGCCCCGGTCTGCCAGCAGCTGGGCATCTCCTGACGGCACGCGTCGCCTGGGGGCGCGTGGCCCGGAAACCCCGGACCGCGCGTCCCCTCCACGCGTGTCTCCCACGGATAGCGGAGGTTCTTCCATGAACGAGCCCGTCCTCGCGCTGCGAGGCGTCAACAAGAGCTTCGGGCCGGTGCACGTCCTGCACGACGTGGACTTCCAGGTGCGCGCGGGGGAGGTCACCGCGCTGGTCGGCGACAACGGCGCCGGGAAGTCCACGCTCGTCAAGTGCATCGCGGGCATCCACCCGATCGACAGCGGCGAGGTCCTCTTCGAGGGCAAGCCGGTCCACATCCACAACCCGCGCGAGGCGGCCGCCCTCGGCATCGAGGTCGTCTACCAGGACCTCGCGCTGTGCGACAACCTCGACATCGTCCAGAACATGTTCCTCGGCCGTGAGCGCAACCAGCGCGGTCTGCTCGACGAGGCGGCGATGGAGCTGGCCGCGCGCAAGACGCTGGCGTCGCTGTCGGTGCGCACCGTCAAGTCGGTCCGCACGCCGGTGTCGTCGCTGTCCGGCGGGCAGCGGCAGACCGTCGCGATCGCCAAGGCGGTGCTGTGGAACAGCAAGGTCGTGCTCCTCGACGAGCCGACCGCCGCGCTCGGCGTCGCGCAGACCCGGCAGGTGCTCGACCTGGTGCGGCGCCTGGCCGAGCAGGGCCTCGGCGTGGTGCTGATCAGCCACAACATGAACGACGTGTTCGAGGTGGCCGACCGGATCGCCACCCTCTACCTCGGCCGGCTGGCCGCCGACGTCGCCACCAAGGACGTCACGAACAGCCAGGTCGTCGAACTGATCACCGCGGGCCGGTCCGGCGACCTCGGCCTGGCCCGCCCCGAGACCGCGGCCGTGTGAGGAAAGAAGTGGCCATGACTGAAACCCCCACGAAGCCCGGCTCGGGCCAGCCCCCGGCGGCGATCTCGGACTTCGGCATCGACACCACCTCGCGGTCCACCCGCGAAGCCATCGGCGACTACTTCGGGCGCCTGCGCGGCGGCGAGCTGGGCGCCCTGCCCGCGCTGCTCGGCCTGCTGGTGCTGGTGCTGGTGTTCACCGGGCTGTCGGACACCTTCCTGTCGCTGAACAACATCGCGAACCTGTTCGCGCAGGGCGCCGGGCAGACCATCATCGCGATGGGCATCGTCCCGGTGCTGCTGCTCGGCGAGATCGACCTGTCCGCGGGCACCGCGTCCGGCCTGGCCGCGTCGGTGATGGCGTTGCACTTCACCCAGGACGGCAACCTGCTCGGCAACTTCGGCAGCACCGTGTTCTACGGCTTCATCGTCGGCTCGATCGTGGCGGCCGCGCTGTGCGTGTGGATGCGCGTCTGGATCGGCGCGGTGCTCTCGCTCGTCGTGCCGGTGTTCATGCTGGCCGGGTTCGCCGCGAACCCGTGGATCGAGATCGTGCTGGCGATCTGCGTCGGCGTCGTCATCGGCGCGCTGACCGGCACCATCGTGGCCAAGATCGGCATCCCGTCGTTCGTGGTGACCCTGGCGCTGTTCATCGGCTGGTACGGGCTGCTGCTGCAGCTGGTCGGCGAGGGCGGCACGATCTCCATCCGGCAGAGCGACGTGCTCTACCAGGTGGCCAACGGCAACCTGTCCATCCTGGGCGGCTGGATCATGTTCGTGGTCGCCGCCGGCGGCTACGCCGCGGTGGTCCTGACCCGCCACTTCGGACGGTTGCGGCGCGGACTGGTGGCGCAGCCGACGACGATCGTGGTCGTCAAGGCCGGCGCGGTGCTGGTGCTCGGCGCGGTCGCGACCTACCTGCTCAACACCAACCGCTCGCCCAACCCGAACCTGACCACGATCGCCGGCGTGCCCTACGTCGTCCCGATCGTGCTGGTGCTGCTGGTGGCCGGCACGTTCGTGCTGGACCGCACCCGCTACGGCCGGCACATCTACGCGGTCGGCGGCAACAAGGAGGCCGCGCGGCGCGCCGGCATCAAGGTCGACAAGATCCGGATGAGCGTGTTCCTGATCTGCTCGGCGGTCGCGGCGATCGGCGGCATCGTCTACAGCTCGAAGGTCGGCGCGGTGGACGGCAACTCCGGTGGCGGCAACACGCTGCTGTTCGCCGTCGGCGCGGCGGTCATCGGTGGCACGTCGCTGTTCGGCGGCCGCGGGCGGCTGCGCGACGCGGTGATCGGTGGTCTCGTGCTGGCGACCGTCCAGAACGGCCTCGGCCTGCTCGGGTTCCAGGCGGCTACGGTTAACATCATCACCTGCCTGGTCCTTCTGGTGGCGGCAGCCGTCGACGCGCTGTCCCGCAAGCGTGCCGCGGTCGCGCGCTGAGGCACGGGTGAGGACCGCCGACCACCGGCCAGCAGGGAAGCGCAGGTGACGACCACACCGACCGCGGGCACCCGCCCCGACGACGTGCGCCGGCACAACAGGGCCGCCCTGTTGCGCCGGTTGCACGTCCACGGCCCGTCCACACGGGCCAGTCTCGCCACCGACCTCGGGCTGAACCGCAGCACGATCAAGGCGCTGGTGGACGGGCTGGCCGAGGACGGGCTCGTCGAGGAGCGGGTGCCCGCTCAGCGCAGCGGGGCCGGCCGCCCGTCCCTGCTGGTGCTGCCGCAGCCGCAGGCCGCGGTGGTGCTGGCGATCGACATCCGGGTGGAGCGGGCCGGGATGGCGCTGGTCGGCATCGGCGGCGAGATCCTCGGGCGGGGCGGGTGGAACATCCGCTCCACCACCAACGACCCGCGCGAGGTGTTCACCAAGATCGTCGACACGGCCGGCCCGCTGATCGACGAGCTGGGCGTCCACCCGGTCGCGGCGGGCGTGTCGGTGCCGGGCGTGGTGCGGCACCAGGACGGGTTCGTGCACGAGGCGCCGAACCTGCACTGGACCGACATCCCGCTCGGCGCCTGGCTGTCGCGGGCCCTGCAGCTGCCGGTGCACATGGGCAACGACGCCGAGCTGGGCGCGCTCGCCGAGCACCTGCGCGGGGTGGCGCGCGGCTACGACGACCTCGTCTACATCGGCGCGGAGGTCGGCGTCGGCGGCGGTGTGATCTCCAACGGGGTGTCCATGCGCGGCGCCGGCGGGCACCACGTGGGCGAGGTCGGGCACATGGTGGTGCGGCCGCAGGGGCGGCAGTGCTACTGCGGGTCGCACGGCTGTTGGGAAACCGAGGTGGGGGAGCGGGCGCTGGCGCGGGCGCTGGGGCTGGACGAGGACAGCCCGGTCGGCGCGATCGTGCACGAGCTGCGGCTGCTCTCCGCCGACGGCGAGGCGCCGGACGTGCTCGCCGAGTTCACCGAATGGCTCGCGCTCGGGCTCGGCAA
The DNA here is from genome assembly GCF_040614175.1 of Amycolatopsis sp. NPDC006131. Taxonomy (NCBI): domain Bacteria; kingdom Bacillati; phylum Actinomycetota; class Actinomycetes; order Pseudonocardiales; family Pseudonocardiaceae; genus Amycolatopsis; species Amycolatopsis sp. NPDC006131. Next base: position 137,081 of record NZ_JBEXTX010000007.1, on the reverse strand, counting down.
CGTGGTCAACCTGCTGTGCCCGCAGCTGGTCGTGCTGGGCGACCTGTTCACCGCCCTGCCCCCGGCGCTGGTCGAGCACGTGGAGCGAACCGTGCGGGAGCGGAGCCTGGTGAGCAGGGCCCTCGCCGGAACGCGGGTGGCGACGTCCGCGCTGGGCACGGACGCGAAGCTGCTGGGCGCCGCGGAGCTGGCCTTCGAGACGGTGCTCGCGGACGGCTGAGGCCTCAGGCGAGCACACCCGCGCCGGGGATCGAGTCCAGCAGTTGCCGCGTGTAGGGCTCCTCGGGGGCTTCGAGCACCTTCGCGACCGGGCCCTGTTCCACGACCCGTCCGGCGCGCATCACGACCACGTCGTGCGCGATGGCCTTCACCACGGCCAGGTCGTGCGAGATGAACAGGTAGCTCAGCCCCAGTTCCTCCTGCAGGGTGCGCAGCAGGGTGAGGATCTGGTCCTGCACCAGGACGTCCAGCGCGGACACCGCCTCGTCGCACACCACCAGCCGCGGGCCCAGTGCCAGTGCGCGGGCGATCGCCACCCGCTGACGCTGGCCGCCGGACAGTTCATTGGGGTAGCGGTGCGCCGTCGACGCGGGCAGGGCCACCTGGTCGAGCAACTCGCGCACCTTCGCGGCCCGGCTCGCCTTGTCACCGACGCGGAAGATCCGCAGCGGCTCGGTGATCAGCCGCTCGACGGTGAACAGCGGGTCGAGCGAGGCGTAGGGGTCCTGGAACACCGGCTGCATCGCCCGGCGCGCCGCCTTCAGCCGGGCGCCGCGCAGGCCGAGCACGTCCTCGCCGTCGAGGCGGATCGTGCCGCCGGACACCGGGACCAGCCCGAGCACCATCCGGGCCGTCGTTGTCTTGCCGGAGCCGGACTCGCCGACGATCGCGGTGGTGCGGCCGCGTTCGACGGTGAACGACACGTCCGCCACCGCCGTGAACACGCCCCCGCCGCCGCGGATCCGGAACTCCTTCGACACCCCCGAAACCTCCAGCACCGGTGGCGCCGGGTCCACGGCGGGCATCGGGTCCTTGAGCGAGGGCGCGGCCGCGATCAGCCGCCGCGTGTACTCGTGCTCCGGCGCCGTCAGGACCCGCCGGGCCGGCCCGGACTCCACGACCCGGCCCTGCGACATGACCACCACGCGGTCCGCGCGTTCGGCGGCCAGGCCGAGGTCGTGGGTCACCAGCAGCAAGGCCGTGCCCAGCTCGCGGGTCAGCCCGTCGAGGTGGTCGAGGATCTGCCGCTGCACGGTCACGTCCAGCGCCGAGGTCGGCTCGTCGGCGATCAGCAGGTCCGGGCGGCAGGCCAGCCCGATGGCGATCAGCACCCGCTGCCGCATGCCGCCGGAGAACTCGTGCGGGTACTGCCGCGCTCGAAGCGCCGGCTCGGGCAACCCGGCCTCACCGAGGATCTCCACCGCCCGCGCCATCGCCTCCCGCCGGGTCGCCAGTCCGTGCGTCACCAGCGTTTCGGCGACCTGCCTGCCGACGCGCGCCACCGGGTTGAGGTTGGTCATCGGGTCCTGCGGCACCAGCCCGATCTCCCGGCCGCGCAGCCGCCGCATCCGCTTCTCGCCGGCGTGGGTGACGTCCTCGCCGCGCACCGCGATCCGCCCGCCGGTGACCCGCCCGGCGCCGGGCAGCAGGCCCAGCACCGCGTGCGCCGTCGTGGACTTGCCGGACCCGGACTCGCCGACCACGGCGACCCGCTCGCCGGGCATGATCGTCAGGTCGGCGCCGTGCACCACCTCGGTGCCGCCGAAGGACACCCGCAGATCCTCGACCCGCAGCAACGGTTCCGTCATCGGGAGCTCCTCGGGTCGAGTGCGTCGCGCAGCGCGTCGCCGGACAGGTTGAAGCCCAGGCAGATCAGGGCCAGCGCGATGCCCGGGAACACCCCGGGCCACACGGTGCGGAACAGGTACTGCTGCGCGTCGGAGAGCATGATCCCCAGGCTCGGCTCTGGCGGCTGGATGCCCAGCCCGAGGAAGGACAGGATCGCCTCGCCGAGCACGGCCTGCGGCATGATCACCGTGGCCTGCACGATGATCGCCGACGCCGCGTTGGGCAGCACGTGCTGACCGAGGATCCGCCACGGCCCGGCGTGCATGGTGTGCGCCGCGAGCACGAAGTCGCTGTCCTTCATCCGCAGCGTCTCGGCCCGCACCACGCGGATCATCGCCGGGATGTTGCCGATGCCGAGCGCGACCGCGGCGTTGACCAGGCCGCCGCCGTTGATCGCGGCGAGCCCGACCGCCAGCAGCAGGAACGGGAACGCGAGCATCAGGTCGGTCAGCCGGGACACGATCGCGTCCAGCCACCGCCAGTACCCGGACAGCAGTCCCAGCGGGACCCCGACCACGATCGCGAGCGCCACCGACAACAGCCCGACCTCGAGCGAGGTGCGGGTGCCGTACAGCACGCGGGACAGCACGTCGCGGCCCAGGTCGTCGGTGCCCAGCGCGAACCCGACGGTTCCCGGTTGCTGGAACGGGGTCGTGAAGTGCACTTCGGACGGTGCGTAGGGGGCGAGCCAGGGGGCGCACACCCCGGCGACGAGCACGATCAGCAGCAGCACGCCGCCGGTGACGCCCATCGGGTTGCGCAGCAGGTTTCCCAGCACCCGGCCGCGCACCCGGCCCACGGGGGCAGGCGGTTCGGCGATCGCGGTCATGCGGCCCTCCCGGAGACCCGGACCCGCGGGTCGATGACCGTGTAGAGGACGTCGACCAGCAGGTTGATGACGATGTAGGCGAAGGTGATCACCAGCACGACGGCCTGGATCACCGGGTAGTCGCGGCTGAACACTGAGTCGAGCGTGAGCTTGCCGATGCCGGGCAGGCTGAAGATCCGCTCGGTGACCACGGCACCGGCGATCAGCCCGCCGAGCTGGAGTCCGACGATCGTGGTCACCACGATCAGGCTGTTGCGCAGCCCGTAGCGGAAGACCACCGCGCCGCGCCCGAGCCCCTTCGCGCGGGCGGTGCGCACGTAGTCGGCGGTGAGCGTGCCGACCATCGACGACCGGGTCTGCCGCTGCACGACCGCGGCGTGCGACAGGCCGAGGATCACCGCGGGCAGCGTGAGGTAGTACAGGCCGCGCACCGGATCCTTCAGCGGCGACACGTAACCCGACGCCGGGAACCATCCCAGTTGGACGGACAGGTACACCACCGCGAGGATGCCGAGCCAGAACGTCGGCACCGACAGCGCGAACAGCGAGAACCCGTTGGCCGCCCACTCCGGCCAGCGCCCGCGGAACACCGCGGCGAGCACGCCGAGCAACAGCCCGGCCAGCACCGCGATCAGCATCGCGTACACCGCGAGCTGCACGGTGACCGGCAGGGTCGTGCCGATCATCTCCGACACCGGGGTGCCGGTGCGGGTCGACCGGCCGAAGTCGCCGGTGAGCGCGTGGCCGAGGAACTTGAGGTACTGCACCGGCAGCGGGTCGTCGAGGCCCAGCTGGGCACGCACCGCGGCGAGCGTCTCCGGATCGGCCTCCTCACCGGCCATCGCCAGTGCCGGGTCGCCGGGCAGCGCCCGCACGCCGGCGAACACCACGATCGAGGCGAGCACCAGGGTCAGCGCGGACTGCCAGAGCCGGTGCAGAAGGTGACGCAGCATCGGTCTCAGCCCTCCTGGTCCGCGCGGAAGGCGGCCCTGCCGAGCCGGACCACGCCGTCGGAGTAGACCTCCACGCCGGCGATCCGTGCCGAGTGGACGGTCAGGTTGCGCAGCCGGTAGGTGTAGACGATCGGGTTCTCCCGCTGGATCACGCTCGTCGCCTGGCCGTAGAGAGCAGCGCGTTCGGCGGTGGTGGCGGCGCGGGCGGCGCGGGTGAGCAGGTCGTCCAGCTCGGCCGAGGAGAACCCGCCGTAGTTGCCGCCGGAGCCGGTGGACAGGAACCGCGCGGTGTTGCCGTCCGGGTCGATGCGGCCCGACCAGCCCAGCTGCAGCAGCTCGAAGTCCCCGCGCTTCTGCACGTCCAGCAGGGTCGAGTACTCGACCGGCACGATCTTGAGGTCGAACCCGCCCTCGCCGACGCTGGCCTGCAGCGCTTGGGCGTAGCGCAGCTGGTCCTGGGTGTTGGACACCTGCAGTGTCACCGTGAAAGGCGTGGGCACACCGGCTTCGGCGAGCAGCTGCCGCGAGCGGGCCGGGTCGTAGGCCGGGCAGGCGTCGCTGGCCGGGGTGGCGTAGGGCGACTGCGGCGCGATGGGGGAGCAGGCGACGTCGAACCAGTTGTTGAAGACCGTGTCGACGAGCGTCTGCCGGTCCACAGCCGACGCGAACGCCTGGCGCACCCGCGGATCGCGGGCCAGCGGGGTGTCGATCGGCTTGACCGGGGTGCCCGCGCCGTCGACGTTGCCGGTGTTGATCGTGACGCCCTGGTAGCCCAGCGACGAGGACTGCAGCACCTTCAGGTCCGGATCCTTGGCCAGTGCGTCCACGTCCTGCGGCGAGATCGTGTCGGCCACCTGGATGTCGCCGGAGCGCAGGTTCGCCGCGCGGATGTTGGCGTCGGGCATGATCCGGTAGACGATGCGGTCGAGGTGGACCTGCGCCGCGTCGTAGTACAGCGGGTCGCGCTCGACCTCGATCGAGGTCTGCGGAACCCGCTTGACGAACTTGAACGGCCCCACGCACACCGGGTGATCGCCGAAGTTCGTGCCCTGCGCGGCCAGCGCCGCGGGAGACAGGATCATCCCGGCGCGGTCGGCCAGCGCGGCGGTGATGGGCGCGAACGGCCTGCTGAACGTCAGCACGACGTGGCCGGGGTCCGGCGCCTCGACGGCGCGCACCGGGCCCATCTCGCTGGTGCGCTGGGAACCCTTGAGCGTGAGGTGGCGCTGCAGGCTGGTGCGCACGGCCGTGGCGTCGAACGGGGTGCCGTCGGCGAAGGTGATCCCGGTGCGGACCGGGATCGTCACGGTCAGCCCGTCCGGCGACGTCGTGGGCAGGCCGGTGGCCAGTTGCGGCACGATCTGCCCGCTCGCGTCGAGGTCGTAGAGCTTCTCGCAGATCGTGCTCATCACGTACCGGGTGTAGAGCGAGCTGGACGTGGTCGGGTCGAGCCGGTCCGGTTCGGACGACAGGCCCATCACGAGCTCGCCCCCGGAGCGGACCGGCTGGGCGCCGACGGGCGTCCCGTAGTCGTCGGTGTGCTCGGCGGTGCTCGCCACGTGCTGCACCGGCACGCACGCCGCCAGTGCCGCGGTGAGCGCCACGCAGGGCGCGAGAATGCGCCACCGCGAATTCTTGAGGGCCATGGAAAACTCCCGCGCGATCGAACGTGTGCGCAGCTTACGGTAGTTTCCCGTTGTTTGTCATCGATTTCCGGCGGGTTAATTCGGGTAACGATTTTCCGCTGTGGTGCGGGCAGGAAGAAACAGCGGTCCGGGGGGATGGTCCGAACCGCTGTCTTCCGTTTTCCGGATTGCCGCCGACTACCGTCCGGCGGCGTAGCCCTGCATGCCGCGCGGGTTCGAACCCGCTGACAGGACACCGGTTTCCGGGTCGCGGGCGACCGCGCAGAGGCGGCCTTCCGACCACGGGCCGGCGATTTCGACGTCGTGCCCGCGCCGCCGCAGTTCGGCGATCGTGGAATCGCCGATCCGCGATTCCACGGTGACACTTCCGGGACGCATCGCGCGCGGGTAGAACGAACTCGGGAAACTGTCGGTGTGCCAGTTCGGCGCGTCGATGGCGCCCTGCAGATCGAGACTTCCGCGCACCTTTTGCCGCAACGCGACGGCGAGGAAGAAATGCACGCTCCACTGGTCCTGCTGGTCCCCGCCGGGCGTGCCGAACGCGAGCACCGGCACACCGTCGCGCAGCGCCATCGACGGGGACAGCGTCGTGCGCGGGCGGCGGCCCGGCACCAGCGAGTTGGGCAGCCCCTCGTCCAGCCAGGACATCTGCAGCCGGGTGCCCAGCGGGAAACCGAGCGCCGGGATGACCGGGTTGGACTGCAGCCACCCGCCGCTCGGGGTGGCGGCGATCATGTTGCCCCACCGGTCGGCCACGTCGAGGTGGCAGGTGTCGCCGCGCGTCGCGCCGTCCTTGGCGACGGTCGGCTCACCCGCGCCCGCGGCGGGTGGCGGCGGGACAGCGCCGCCCACGGAGAGCTCGGCCTGCTTGCTCAGCCGCGGCCGGCGCCCGTCCGGCGAACCCGGCCGCAGCTCCGCCGACGCCCGCTCGCCGATCAGGGCGCGGCGGGATTCGTTGTAGGACACGGAAAGCAGGGTGTCCAGGGAGACGTCCGCGCTGTCGCCGTACCACGCCTCGCGGTCGGCCATGGCGAGCTTGGTGCCCTCGATCAGCGTGTGCAGGTAGTCCGGGTTGCCGTACTCGAGGCCGTCCGGCAGCAGGGCGAGCTGCTGCAGGAACGACGGCCCCTGGCTCCACAGTCCGCACTTCGCGACCGTCCAGCCCTGCCAGTCGTAGGTGACCGGGTCCTCGTAGCCCGCCTCGAACGCGGCGAGGTCGTCGGCGGTCAGGGTGCCGGCGTGCCGCTCGCCGGAGGTGTCCATGGTGGGCCGGGTGGCGGCCTCGGCGATCGCCTCGGCGATGAAGCCCTCGCGCCAGATCCGGCGAGCGGCGTCGATCTGCGTCTCCCGGCCCGGGCCGGCGGCCTCGGCCTCGGCGATCACGCGCCGCCAGGTCGCGGCCAGCGCCGGGTTGCGCAGCATCTCGCCGGGCGCCGGCGGGCGCCCGTCGCGCAGGTACACCTCCGCGGAGCTGGTCCACTCCGTCTCGAACAGCTCCCGCACGCTGGCGACGGTCGAGCCGATCCGCTCCACCGCCGGGTGCCCGTTCTCGGCGTAGCCGATCGCGTACTTCAGCACCCCGGCCAGCGTCTTCGTGCCGTGGTCGCGCAGCAGCAGCAGCCACGCGTCGAACGCGCCGGGCACGGCTGCGGCCAGCGGGCCGGTGCCGGGCACCAGGTCCAGGCCGAGCGAGGTGTAGTGCGCGACCGTCGCCCCGGCCGGGGCCGGGCCCTGCCCGCACAGGACGCGCGGCGCCTGCCCGGCGGGCGCGAGGATGATCGGCACCTCACCGGCCGGGCCGTTGAGGTGCGGTTCGACGACGTGCAGCACGAACCCGGCGGCCACGGCCGCGTCGAAGGCGTTGCCGTCGTCCTCCAGCACCGCCATCGCGGTGGCGGAGGCGAGCCAGTGGGTCGACGACACCATGCCGTGGGTGCCCTGAAGCGTCGGGCGGGTGGTGAACACGGTTCGAGTAGACACCCTCGACCGGGTGAACGTCCAAGACATCTGTGACACCATCGCCATAGCCGTTCGCTATCGATGGGAGTGTGGTGGAACGCCGCCAGCTGGAGTACTTCGTCGCGATCGTCGAGCACGGCGGGTTCACCGCGGCGGCCAAGGCGCTGCACGTCGCGCAGCCTTCGCTGTCCCGCTCGATCGGCAAGCTCGAGCACGAGCTGGGCGTCACGCTGTTCCACCGGGTCGGGCGGCACGCCGTGCTGAGCACCGCCGGGGAGGCGCTGGCCGACCGGGCCCGGCTGGTGCTGCGCGACCTGGACGCGTTGCGGGCCGCGGCGGGGGCGATCGGGGACGGCGCGGCCGGGCGGGTGGACGTCGCCGCGACCTCGTCGTCCGGGCTGGAACCGGTGACCAGCGTGATCGCCGAGCTGGCCCGGCGGCACCCGGGGGTCACCGTCAGCACCTCGTCGGCGATGTCGGCGGCCGAGGTGGTCGCGATGGTCCTGCAGGGCCGGTGCGAGGTCGGGGTGTGCGGCAGCGCGGAGCGCCCGTCCGGGCAGGGGCTGGTGACGCACCACCTGCGGGACGAGGAGTTCCTGCTGGTCGTGCCGCCCGGCGCGCTGGACGTGCCGGGGCCGTCGGTGAGCCCGGAGGTGCTGCGCGGCATGCGGTTCGTGGTCACCAAGCCGGCCACCGCGGTGCGGGCCCTGTTCGACCGGCTGGCCGCGACCGTCGGCGACATGACGATCGCGGCCGAGGCCGGGGACCGGGGCGTGGTGCTGCCGATGGTGCTCAAGGGCATCGGCGCCGGGCTGATGCCGGACGGCTGGTCCGACCTCGCGGTGCGGGCGGGCGCGGACGTCTACCGGTTCGACCCGCCGGAGCGGCTGCCGCAGTGGCTGGTGCACCGCGGCGGCCCGGTGACCGCGGCGACGCGCGCCTTCATCGACACCACGCTCGGGACTGCCCAGGCCGGTCAGGACTCCATGGCGGCCCGGTCGGAGTCGCTGCGGAGCACGCAGAACTCGTTGCCCTCGGGGTCGGCGAGGACGGCCCAGCCGGACCCGTCCGGGTTCCGGTGATCGGCGACGAACGTGGCGCCGAGGCCCAGCAGCCGCGCCACCTCCTCGTCGCGCGAGGTCTCCGGGCGCAGGCACAGGTGGATGCGGTTCTTGATCGTCTTGGGCTCCGGCACCTGGTTGAAGTGCAGCACCGGACCCTCCGTGAGCAGCACCTGCGTCTCCGGCTCGCCCGGCCGGTCGTCCGGGTGGAGCGGACGGCCGGTCACCGCGCTCCAGAACCGGGCCAGCTCGTAGGCGTCCGCGCAGTCGATCGCGACGTTCTGCAATACCGAGACCATGCGCCGAGCTTCCCCGATCAGCCGGGGTCGCGGCGCAGCAGGTCCTCCTGCCAGCGCTGCACGGCGGTGCACACGGCCTCGTCGTCCTCGCGGGCGTGACCGCCGGAGGCGCCCGCGGCGCCGAGGACCACATCCCCGTCGGTGACCAGGACCCCGCCCGCGAACGGGACGTAGTCGCCGTCGTAGAGGTGCTGGATGCTGCCGACGATCGCGCCGGGCAGCTCGAGCGCCCCGGACGGCCGCAGCGTGAGCAACGCGGTGCGCGCCTTGGCCACCGCGATGCGGCTGGTCATGGGCATGCCGCCGTCCGCCCGCCGCAGCGCGATCACCTCCCCGGCGACGTCGAGGACGGCCACCGCGAGTGGCGGGAAGCCCCGCTCCGCGGCGGCGCCCAGCGCGCTGTTCACCAGCGCATCGGCGTCGGCGAGCCGGAGTCCGGGGAGGCGAGGGGTGTCGTTCATGATCTTCAACGTAGCCCGCCCGGTCAGCCGAGGTCGCGGCGCAGCAGGTCCTCCTCGGTTTCGCGGCGCACCAGCACGCGCGGTGCGCCGTCGGCCACGGCGACCAGCGGCGGACGGCCCACCAGGTTGTAGTTCGAGGCCAGCGCGTGGTGGTAGGCGCCGCTCACCGGCACCGCCAGCAGGTCGCCGGGGCGGATGTCGGCGGGCAGCGGCACGTCCTCGGCCAGGACGTCGCCGGCCTCGCAGTGCCTGCCCGCGATAATCCACGGGCGGCGCGGCGCCTTGGTGTGCCGCCCGACGAGCCGGGCGGTGTAGCGCGCGCCGTACAGCGCCGGGCGCGGGTTGTCGCTCATGCCGCCGTCGACGGCGACGAACCCGTTCTTGACCGCGGCCACCCGGTACAGCGTGATCCCGGCCGTCGCGACGAGCCAGCGGCCGGGTTCCAGCACCAGCCGCGGCACCGGGAGCCGGTGACGCTCGCACTCCAGGCGCAGCGTGCCGAGGATCCGGCGGGCGGCGCCGGTCAGGTCGAACGCCTGCTCGCCGGCACGGTAGGGGACCGCGAAGCCGCCGCCGAGGTCGAGCTGGTCCAGCAGCACCCCGTGCCGCTCGCGGACCTCGGCCAGCAGCCCCACCATGCGGCGCACGGCTTCGGCGTAGGCGCCCGTGTCGCGCACCTGCGAGCCGAGGTGGCAGTGCAACCCGGCGGCGCGCAGGCCCGGCTGGGCCAGGACCTGCCCGACGGCTTTCAACGCGGCGCCGGAGGCGAGGGAGAACCCGAACTTCTGGCCTTCGACGGCGGTGGCCAGCGCGCGGTGCGTGTGTGCGTCGACGCCGGGGGTGACCCGCACGAGGACCCGCTGCCCGGCGGGGGCGAGCGCGGCGAGCTGGTCGATCTCGTCGGCGGAATCGGCGACGATCCGGCCGGCCTGCGCGGTGAACGCGGCCTTGAGGTCCTCCGGGGTCTTCACGTTGCCGTGCACCAGGATCCGCTCGCCCGGCACGCCGGCCGAGCGCGCCATGGCGATCTCGCCGGCCGAGCACACGTCCGCGCCGAAACCCAGCACCCGGAGCACACCGCGCACCGGCAGGGCCTTGGTGGCGAAGGCGATCTCGGCGCCGGGGAACGTGACGCGCAGGGATTCGGCGCGGCCGCGGATCTCGGTTTCGTCGAAGACCTGCACCGGCGTGCCGAACCGCGCGGCGAGCCGGGTCAGGCGCACGCCGCCGCAGGTCAGGTCGCCGCCCTCGGCGAGGTGGGTGGTGCGCGGCCACAGGCCGGGTTCCAGCGGCGGTTCTCCGGCGAGCCCCACACTGGGCAGCACTTCGGCGAGTGTCATGACGTCCTCCTTCGGTTTCCCTGCACCGAAGGAAATCTCCGCGGCGGGCCGCGCGGACCCCGGGCTGACGCGGCGATGACACGCGCGGGCCCGGTCTTGATCCGGCCTTGACACCGGCGTGAGCCCGTTCACGCGGTCATACTGGCGGGCATGGACGCAGGCGAACTCAGGGAACTGCAGGCGCCGCTCAAGGAGCGCTACCGGGAGGACCCGGCTCAGGCGCTGATCACCTTGCGCGCCAACGCGGAGCTCGACGGGCTGGGCATCTCGTGCAAGGTGGAGACCGGGCGGGCGGTGGTCGAGGCGGGCCTGCACCCGGCCACCGGCGGCGACGGCAGCCTCGCCTGCTCCGGCGACATGCTGCTGGAGGCGCTGGTCGCGTGCTCCGGGGTGACGCTGCGGGCGGTGGCGACGTCGCTGGGGCTGGAGATCCGCGGCGGGACCGTGCGGGCCGAGGGCGACCTGGACTTCCGCGGCACGCTTGGGGTCGACAAGTCCGCGCCGGTGGGCTTCCAGGCGATCCGGTTGTCGTTCGACCTCGACACCGACGCGTCCGAGGAGCAGCTCGCGACGCTGCGGAAGCTGACCGAGCGGTACTGCGTGGTGTATCAGACGTTGCGGACGCCGCCGGAGATCGAGGTGCGCCTCGCCTGACCCGGCTCGACGGTCCCGATGCCGTGCAGCACGTGGGCGAGGACCTCCGCGCCGCGCACGACGCGCGGGCCGGGGCGGTTGAAGTAGGACGGGCCGTCGAGGATCCACACCTGCCCGGCGCGCACGGCGGGCAGGTCCGCCCAGCCCGGCCGGCTCGTGAGCAGGCCGAGGTCGGCCTCGGTGCGCTCCGGCGGCAGGCCGCAGGGGAGCAGGAGGAGGACGTCGGGTTCGGCTGCGGTCACCGCGGCCCAGTCGATGGCCTTCGTGTGCTCGCCCGGCCGGGCCAGCAGGGGCTCCCCGCCGGCAGCGGCGATCTGTTCGGGCACCCAGTGCCCGGCGGGCCAGACCGGGTCGAGCCACTCGATCGCGGCGACCCGGGGCCGGGGCAGGTCCCGGGTCCGCTCCCGGAGGTCCGCGAGGCGGGCGAGCAGTTCCGCGTGTTTCGCGCGGGCGACGTCCGGCACGCCGAGGACGTCGCCGAGCAGCAGGAGGCAGTCCAGCACCTCGGCGAGCGTGCGGGGTTCGAGGCTCAGCACCCGCGGCCCGGCGTCCATCATGCGGACGGCGTCGGTGACCCGGCGGTAGGACACCGCGCAGACCTCGCAGAGGTCCTGGGTGAGCACGACGTCGGGCCGGAGTGCGGCGAGTTTCGCCGCGTCGAGGGCGTAGAGCGCGGAGCCGGCGTGGGCGTCCCCGACGGTCTGCGAGATCTCGCGGCTGCTCATGGCGGTGTGCAGGCCGCTGCCGGTGACGACGGGCACCTCCTCGACGCCGGGCGGCCAGTCGCACTCGTGCGTCCGCCCGACCAGCTGCCCGGCCAGCCCCAGCTCGGCCACCAGATCGGTGGCGGCGGGCAGCAAGGAGACGATCCGCACGCTGCGAGCCTAGGCCCTCGCCTGGTGCTCCGCGAGCAGGTCCTCCACCGCCTTGGGCAGCGTCGTCTCGAAGTCGAGCAGCTTGGCCCAGTCCGGCGAGATCGTGATGAGCACCATCTGCTCGTACAGCGCCCGCACGCCCTGCTCCCAGGACTCGAACACCTCGGCGGGCGTCACCTTCCGGGACGCCTCGATGTAGGCGTCGGGGACGCCGTCGACCAGTTCCAGGCGTGCGGTGCCGCGGATCAGCAGCACGCGCGGGGGCCACGGGTCCATGCGGTCGATGGTGATCGCCACGCGTGGGTTGCGGCGCAGGGCCGCGACCTTCGCCGACTTCGGCACGGTGGCCATGACCAGGTGCTCGCCGTCCCACCAGAACCCGATCGGGATCACCCGGGGCTCGCCGTCCAGTCCGTCGTACGCCAGCCGCGCGAGGATGTTCGACTGCAGCAGCTCCCGCGCGATCGGCTTGGCCAGTTCAGCGGTGACATCCATGTCCGTCTCCTCCGGTTTCCGGGGTGTGTCACGCCGGGGACGGAGCCGCTTCCGCGTTCTCGACATCGCTCACGCGAGAAGTGGCGCCAATTGCCCGGCGTGGTCGCGCACCAGCGCCACCAGTTCGGCGTTCGGCTCGGCGACCCGTTCCGCGGGCCCGCTCACCGCGAGCCCGGCGACCAGCTCGCCGGTGACCACGTCCCGGATCGCCACCGCCAGGCAGCCCTTGCGTTCCAGCAGCTCACCGCACTGCCGGGCCAGCCCGTCGCGCGCGACCGCGGTGAGTTCGGCGTCCAGGCGGTCGGCGTCGACGATCGTCCGCTCGGTGAACGATCGCAGCTCCCGCACCACCGCGCGCCAGTCGGCCTGCTCGGCGAGCAGCAGTTTGCCCAGCGCGGACACGTGCGGGTAGCGGGCGAGCAGCGCCCCGTCCGACGGCGGGTGGTCCGGGTCCGGGTCGACGAGCGTGAGCCGCCCGGTCCGGTAGGACGCCAGGTGCACACCCCACCGCACCCGCTGCCGCAGGTGTTCCACGATCGCTCTGGCCGCCGCGGGCGGCCGCACCGGCACCGGGGTCGCCAGCCGCCCGGCGCGACGGCCCAGCGCGAACCCCCGCAGGTCCGGCAACCGCACCAGGTACTCCTCGCCGACGAGCAGGTTCAGCAGCCGGTAGGTCGTCGCCGGGGGCAGTTTCAACGCGGCCGAGATCTCCTTCGCCGTGACCCCCGGCCCGGCCGCCACGACCTCCTCCAGCACCGCCAGCGCGCTGCGGACCGCCTTCGGCTGGCGGCCGGACAGCGGCGTCTCCGGGCTCACCGCTCGCCGCCAAGCAGGTCGGCCTCGGACGTCTCGTCGTAGATCCCGACCCGCGCCAGGTCCCGCGGCCGCCGCCGGCGCAGCCAGGCGAACCAGGCCAGGCCGGCGAGCGCGCACAGCCCGAACACCGCCGGGTACGGGCCGCCCAGGTTGTCGGCCGTGAACACGACCAGCGCCGCCAGCAGCGCGGGCGCGGTGATCGCGCCGACCACCAGCGCCCCGCGGGTCAGCTCGCCGATCCGGTGCAGGAACACCGGCGCCGCCACACACACCAGCAGGTAGGCCACCAGGTAGCCGAACACCGCGACGTTGAGCAGCGTGACGAACACCGACGTGGTGCTCATCCCGGCGGCCATCAGCACGACCGGCACGACCGCGACCGGCGGCAGCACGGCCAGGATCGCGACGTGCGGCGTCCGGTACCGCGGGTGCGTCCGGCCCAGCGCGGCCGGCGCCACCCCTTCGCGCCCCATGGACAGCAGCACCCGCACCAGCGCGTTGCCGGTCGCCAGCGTGCACGCCAGGAACGACGCCGCGATGCCGAGGTCGAGCAGGTAGGACAGCCACGGCAGCTGCTGCAGCGCGGCCAGCGTGCTGACCGGCTCGGCCTGCCCGGCGAGCCCGCCCGGCAGCGCGCCCAGGCCGATGACCTGCGTGTACGCCGCCACCAGGTACAGCACGCCGCACAACGCGGCCGTGCCCTGCACCGCCCGCGGCACGGTCCGGAACGGCCGCCGGGCCTCGACCCCGTACGACGCCGCCGCCTCGAACCCGATGAACGCGCCGAGCGCGGGCAGCACCCCGGCCGCGATCCCGCCGACGCCCCGGTCCGGCGCGGCAGGCGCCAGCCCGGGGCCGACCCTGGCCAGCAGCAACCCGAACACCACCAGCATCAGCGAGATCGACACGGCCTCGGCGACGAGCACCACCGTCGCCGACAACCGCACACCCCGCAGCACGCACGCCGTCGCCAGCCCGCCCAGCACCAGCACCAGCACCGCGACCAGCCCCCAGCCCAGGTCCAGCCCGGCGCGCCGCAGCAGGTCCTGCAGGTAGACGCCGGACCCGGTCAGCGCGGCCATCGTCAGCAGGCCGTAGCCGATCAGCAACGCGCAGCCGCACGCGAACGCCGCGGCCGGGCCGAGCCCCTTCGCCGTCAGGCTGTACAGCGACCCGGCGGCCGCCATGCGGCGGGTGAACTGCGCGATCCCCAGCCCGATGAGCAGTGCGAGCACGGTCGCGACGACGAACGACCACAGCACCCCGGTCCCGGCCCCGGCGGCGGCGACCGCGGGCGCGGCCGCCATGGCCGCCGACGGCGCCGCGGCCGAGATCGACTGCGCGAACACCTGCAGCGGACCGAGGTTGCGGCGGTCGAGCCCGGACATCGGGGACTCGCGCCGCAACGGCGGCAGCACCCGGGGTGGCACGGACATCCGGCATTTCCTCCTCTGTGGACGGTAACCCGGCACTGTAACTCCGGGGTTACGTCCGAGGACATGGCCGCGAGCGTCAAATGAGAAAAACGCCGGAGCCGTTCCCGCGTTGGGAGAACGCCACCGCGGGACTTCCCGGCGGCGGAGACCGGGGTTTGACCGGCGGCTGACGGCGGCGCAACGTTGCTGCTCAACGCTGTGCAGCCGTCACCGGAAATCCCCGCTGAGTCCCCGGAGGTCTCATGGATACGCCACGGTCGCTGACCGGTTCACTGGGCGCCGGCTCCATCGTCTTCATGGTCGTCGCGGCCGCCGCGCCGCTCACGGTGGTCGCCGGCAGCGTGCCGCTGGGCGTCGCGCTCGGCAACGGCGCCGCCTTCCCCGCCACCTTCGTGCTGTGCTGCGTGGTCCTGCTGCTGTTCGCGGTCGGGTTCTGCGCGATGAGCCGCCACGTGCCCAACGCGGGCGCCTTCTACGCCTACGTCCGCGAGGGCCTCGGCCGCGCGCCCGGCCTCGGCGCGGCGTTCCTCGCCCTGGTCACCTACACCGCGGTGCAGCTGGCCGTCTACGGCTACCTCGGCGCCGCCCTCGACGGGCTGGTGCAGCACTACGGCGGCCCCGCGCTGCCGTGGTGGGTGTGGTCGCTGGCCGCGCTCGCCGTGGTCGGCCTGTTCGGCTACCGGCACATCGAGCTGAGCAGCAAGGTGCTCGGCGTGCTGCTGCTGTGCGAGGCCGGGATCGTGCTGGTCTTCGACGCGGTCGTCACCGCGCGCGGTGGTGATGGCGGCCTGTCGACGGCGTTCCTGCAGCCGGCGCAGATCGGTTCCGGCTCGGTGGGCATCGCGATCATGTTCGCCATCGCCAGCTTCATCGGGTTCGAGGCCACCGCGGTGTTCCGCGACGAGGCCCGCGACCCGGCCCGCACCATCCCGCGCGCCACCTACCTGTCGCTGCTGCTCATCGCCGGGTTCTACACGCTGTCCAGCTGGGCGGTCGTCTCCGCGTGGGGCGACGCGGGCGCGGTCGAGCAGGCCGGCGCGGACCCGGGCAACATGCTGATCACCACGGTCGGCCGCTACCTGGGCGCCGCGGGCGCCGACGTCGTGCAGGTCCTGCTGATCACCAGCCTGTTCGCCGCGCTGCTGTCGTTCCACAACGTCATCGCCCGGTACGCGTTCTCGCTCGGCAACTCCGGCGCGCTGCCCGCCGCCTGCGGCCGCAGCCACCACCGGCACGGTTCGCCGCACGTCTCCTCGCTCGCGCAGTCGGTCAGTGCGGTCGTGCTGATCGCGGTGTTCGCCCTGGCCGGGATGGACCCGGTCACCCAGGTGTTCTCGTGGATGGCCGGCACCGCGACCCTCGGCGTGCTCGTGCTCATGACGCTCACGTGCTCGGCTGTGGTGGTGTTCTTCCGCCGCACGCGGGTGGACCGGCGCACCTGGCACACGTTCGCCGCGCCGGTGCTCGGCCTGGCCGGGCTGGGCACGTGCCTGGTGCTGACCGTGCTCAACTTCCCGACGCTCATCGGCGGCTCGTTCGGCCTGGCCGCCGTCATCTTCGCCGTGCTCGCCGGAGCGTTCGCCCTCGGGGCCGTGCTCTCGGCCGTCCTGCGCTCGCCCGCCACCGAACCCGCCCTCGCCTGAAAGGATCGCCGATGACACTCGCCGAAGAACGCACCACCACGACGCACCCGCTCGACCCGATGACCGAGGACGAGGTCCGCGTGGTCCGGGAGGTGCTCAGCGCCGCCGGGCTGCTGGGGGAGTCCGTCCGGTTCGCCTTCCTGGCGCTGGAGGAGCCGGGCAAGGCCGTGGTGCGCGCGCACCGGCCGGGCGACGAGGTGGACCGCCGGTTCCGGGGGATCCTGCTCGACCTGGCCGACGGCTCCTCGAAGGACGTCGTGGTGTCGGCCACCCGGTCCACTGTGGACGAACTGCGGGCGATCGACCCGGTCGCCGACGGCCAGCCGCCGATCATCGACACCGAGTTCGAGCTGATCGAGGACATCCTCAACGCCGAGCCGCGGTGGACCGATGCCCTGCGCAAGCGCGGTCTGGACCCGGCCACCGTGCGCGCTGTGCCGCTGTCCGCCGGTTCCTACGACCACCCCGGGGAGACCGGCCGCCGCGTGGTGCGGGCGCTGGGCTTCCAGCAGTTCCACGAGAAGGACCACCCGTGGGCGCACCCGGTGGACGGGCTGGTCGCCTACGTCGACCTCACTGCCCGCGCGGTGACGACCGTGATCGACCACCGCGAGCTGCCGGTGCCGCAGGAGCCGGGCAACTTCGACGACCCGGCGCAGACCGGGCCGCACCGCACCACGCTCAAGCCGATCGAGATCACCCAGCCGGACGGCCCGAGCTACGCGGTCGAGGGCAGCCGGGTGCGGTGGGAGAACTGGGACCTGCGGATCGGCTTCAACGAGCGGGAAGGCCTCACCCTGCACGAGATCTCGTTCCACGAGCGGCCGGTGCTGTACCGGGCGTCGGTGGCCGAGATGGTGGTGCCCTACGCCGACCCGTCGCCGGTGCGGTTCTGGCAGAACTACTTCGACTGCGGCGAGTACATGTTCGCCCGCTACACCAACTCGCTGGAGCTGGGCTGCGACTGCCTCGGCGAGATCCGCTACTTCGACGCGGTGGTGGCCGACGACCTGGGCGAGCCGCGCACCATCCGCAACGCGATCTGCATGCACGAAGAGGACTTCGGCGTGCTGTGGAAGCACAGCGACATGTTCGCCGGCTCCCACGAGACGCGGCGGCAGCGGCGGCTGGTGGTGTCGTTCTTCACCACGATCGGCAACTACGACTACGGCTTCTACTGGTACTTCTACCTCGACGGCACGATCGAGCTGGAGGCCAAGGCCACCGGCATCACGTTCACCTCGGCCTACCCGGCGGAGGGGCACGAGTACGCCACCGAAATGGCGCCCGGCCTCGGCGCGCCCTACCACCAGCACCTGTTCTGCGCGCGGCTGGACGTCAGCGTCGACGGCGACCGCAACGCCGTGGACGAGGTCGACGCGGTGCGGGTTCCGGTGAGCGAGGCCAACCCGTACGGCAACGCCTTCCGCGAGGCGCGCACGCGGCTGACCCGCGAGTCCGAAGCGGCGCGGGCGGCCGACAACACCCGCGGCCGGGTGTGGCACATCGTCAACCCGGAGCGGCAGAACCGCTTCGGCCGCAACCCGGCCTACGTGCTCTACCCGGAGGGCCAGCCGACACTGCTGGCGGACGAGTCCTCGTCGGTGCACGCGCGGGCCACCTTCGCCACGAAGCACCTGTGGGTGACCCGCTACTCCCGCGCCGAGCGTTACCCGGCCGGCGACCTGGTGAACCAGAACCCCGGCGGCGCCGGGCTGCCCGCGTGGACCGCGGCCGACCGGGACATCGACGGCGAGGACATCGTGCTGTGGCACACCTTCGGGCTGACGCACTTCCCGCGCCCGGAGGACTGGCCGGTGATGCCGGTGGACTACACCGGGTTCAAGCTCAAGCCGGTGGGGTTCTTCGACCGGAACCCGACGCTGGACGTGCCACCGTCGACGGGCGGTCACTGCCACGGCGGGTGAGCCAGCGCGTGTGAGCCGGCAGGCCGTCGCCGCGGTCCCGGGCCTGGAGGAGGGTCTCGGTGAACGCGGCGACGGCCCGCGGGCGCGGCCGGGACGGGTCGCGGACCAGCGCGATCGTGCGTTCGGCACGCGGCCCGTCCAGCGGCAGGCTGCGCAGCCCGGCGAAGGCGACCAGTGGCAGCACCAGGCCGGGGATCGCGGAGACGCCCAGCCCGGCGGCGGCGAGCCCGGCGACGGCGGCGATGTTGCGTGCTTCGATCGTGTGGCCGGGCGCGACCCCGGCCTCGGCGAGCGCGTGGTCGACCAGCGGGCGGATGCTGCTGCCGGGGGAGAAGGCGATGAACGGCTCGCCCTGGATCCGTTGCCAGGTCAGGGTTTCCGCGTCCGCGAAGGGGTGGCCGGGCGGGAAGACGCAGCAGCACTCGTCGGCGGCCACCGGCTGCACCTCCAGGTCGTCCGGGGCCTCGCCGACGACGGTGACCGCGAGGTCCACCGCGCCGGACCGCACCCGGGCGAGCACCTCGTCCGACAGGCAGTCCTCGATGGACAGTTCCACGCCGGGCCATTCGTGGCGGTAGCGGGCGATGACCGGGGGCAGCAGGATCGCCGCCAGCGACGGCAGGGTCGCCACCCGGACGTGCCCGCGGGTGCCGGCGAGGAACCCGGTGAAGTGCCGCAGCCCGGCGTCGAACGAGGCCAGCACCTCACGCGCGATCCGGGTGAACTCCACGCCCTCCGCGGTGGGCACCAGCCGCCGGGTGGTCCGCTCGAACAGCGCCACGCCCACCTTGCGCTCCACCTCGGCGACCGTGCGGCTCAGTGACGACTGGGCCAGGTGCAACCGCTGGGCGGCCGTGGTGAACCCCCCGGCGTCGGCCACCTCGACCACGGCCCGGAGCTGCTGCACCGTCAGATCCATGCGCATGGTGCATGAGTCTATGCCCAACTTTTGTTTGACCTCGATAGCTGTGATGCCGCAGAGTCGGCAGACGTCACCGTCGACAGCGCACTGGAGGTCCCCGAGATGCTTGCCCTGGCGGGCTTTCTGACGATCGGCGTGTTCCTCGCCGGGGTGCTCTCGCGCCGCGTCTCGGTCCTGCTGGCGCTGACCGTCGTCCCGGTCGTCGCCGCGCTCGCCGTGGGCGCGGCCCCGCGGCTGGGCGAGCTGATCGGCAAGGGGCTCACCACCGTCGCCCCGGTCGCGATCATGATCACCTTCGCGGTCCTCTACTTCTGCCTGATGATCGACGCCGGCCTGTTCGACCCGGCCGTGCGGCGGATCCTGCGGTGGGCGGGCGGCGACCCGTTGAAGATCACGGTCGGGACCGCGGCGCTCACCGTGCTGGTCGCCCTCGACGGCGACGGCGCCTCGACGTTCCTGATCACGGTGTCCGCGCTGCTCCCGATCTACCAGCGGATGGGGATGCGCCGGCTGGTGCTCGCCGGGGTCGTCGCGCTCGGCGCCGGGGTGATGAACCTGGTGCCGTGGGGCGGGCCGACCGCGCGGGCGATGGCCGCGCTGAACGCCGACAGCGGCCGCATCTTCCTGCCGCTGCTGCCCGCGATGCTGGCCGGGATCGCGTGGGTGCTCGTCGCCGCGTGGCTGATCGGCCGCGCCGAGCGCAAGCGGATCGGGGTGCTCGACCTGGACGGCCCGGCCGCCGCCGTGGAACGCACGCGGGCCGAGCGCGTCCGGTACTGGGCCAACGTCGTGCTCACCCTCGCGCTGGTGGCCGCCCTGCTGGCCCAGGTGGCGAAGCTGGAGGTGCTGTTCGTCGGCGCGTTCGTGCTGGCACTGCTGATCAACCGTCCGAAGTGGAGCCAGCAGCAGGAGCTGTTCGACAAGCACGGGCACAACGTGGTGCTGGTGACCACGATGATCTTCGCCGCCGGGGTGTTCACCGGGATCCTGTCCGGCACCGGGATGATCGAGGCGATGGCGCGGGCGCTGGTGAGCGTCGTGCCGGACTGGGCGGGCGGCGCGCTGCCGGCGTTGACCGCGTTGACCGGGATGCCGCTGAGCCTCGTGTTCACCCCCGACGCCTACTACTTCGGGGTGATGCCGGTGCTCGCCGAGACCAGCGCCGCGCTCGGCGGCGACCCGGCCGAGATCGCCCGCGCCGCGCTGCTCGGGCAGATGACCACCGGGTTCCCGCTCAGCCCGCTGACCGCGTCCACGTTCATCCTCGTCGGCATGGCGGGCGTGGACCTGGGCGAGCACCAGCGGTTCGCCTTCAAGTGGGCGTTCGGGACCACCGTCGTGATGACCGCCGTCGCCCTGGCCGTGGGCGCGATCTGAGGGAGAGCATGAACTGCGTACGGATCGGCGGGGGAGCCGGCTTCGCGGGGGACCGGTTCGAGCCCGCGGAAGCGCTCGCCCGCGACGGGGAGCTCGACGACCTCGTGCTGGAATGCCTGGCGGAGCGCACGATCGCGCTCGGCCAGCAGCGCAGGCTGGCCGACCCCGCGACGGGGTACGATCCGCGGCTGCTCGCCCGGTTCGAACGGCTGCTGCCCCTCTGCGCCGCGCGGGGCGTGCGGGTGATCACGAACATGGGCGCGGCGAATCCCCTGGCCGCCGGTCGCGTGACGGCGGACCTGGTCGAACGGATCGGTCTCGGGCTGACCGTCGCGGTGGTGACCGGGGACGACGTGCTCGACCGGATCGACCCGTCCGCCCCGGCGCTGGAAACCGGCCGCCCGCTGGCCGAGCACGGGGAACTGGTGTCCGCCAACGCCTACCTCGGCGCCGAGCAGATCATGCCGGCGCTGGAGACCGGTGCGGACGTGGTGCTCACCGGCCGCGTCGCCGATCCCTCGTTGTTCACCGCGCCACTGGCCCAGCGGCTCGGGTGGGACCTGCGCGATCCCGCGGCGATGGCCGCCGGGACCGTGGCCGGGCACCTGCTGGAGTGCGCCGGGCAGCTCACCGGCGGGTACTTCGCCGACCCCGGCCGCAAGGACGTGCCCGGGCTGGCCGAGCTGGGGTTCCCGTACGCCGACGTGACCGCCGACGGCGACGTGGAGGTGTCGAAGCTGCCCGGCACCGGTGGTCTGGTGTCCCGCGCGACGGTGCGGGAGCAACTGCTGTACGAGGTGACCGACCCGACGGCCTACCTCACCCCGGACGTCACGCTCGACCTGCGCGAGGTGACCGTCGCCGAGACCGGGCCGGACCGGGTGGCGGTGCGCGGCGCGGTCGGGCGGGCGCGGCCGGAGAAGTTCAAGGTCAGCGTCGGCTACCGCGCCGGGTGGCGGGCGGAAGCCGGGATTTCCTACGCCGGACCGGGCGCCCGGGCGCGCGCCGAGCTGGCCGGTGAGGTGGTCCTGCGGCGGCTCGCGGGCACCCGCGTGCGGGCCGACGTGCTGGGGGCGGAGGGGTCGCCGGAGTGCCGGTTGCGGATCGCCGCGTCGGCCGCGGACCGGGCGTCGGCCGAGGTCGTGTGCCACGAGGTGGAGGCGCTCTACACGAACGGGCCGGCCGGGGGCGGAGGCGTCCGGACGGCCGTGACGGAGGTGATCGGGATCGTGTCCACGCTGATCGACCGGGACCGGGTCGAGCCCGCGGTGACCGTGATCGGAGTTCCGTCGTGCGGGTGATGTTGCACGAGGTCGCGCACTGCCGGGCCGGCGACAAGGGCGACACGTCGATCCTGTCGCTGTTCCCCTTCGACGACCGGCATTTCGCGGACCTGGAGCGCGAGGTGACGGCGGAGCGGGTGCGCGAACACCTCGCTGGTCAGGTGCGTGGCGAGGTGGTGCGTTACGTGCTGCCGAAGCTGTGCGCGCTGCAGTTCCGGTGCCGTCAGGCGCTCGACGGCGGGGTGACGACGTCGCTCGCGCTGGACACCCACGGCAAGGGGCTGAGTTCGCGTCTGCTGGCGATGGAGATCGAGCTGTCCGGCTAGCCTGGGTGGCGTGTCTGCGGACGACTGGGTCCTGCACGTGGACCTGGACCAGTTCATCGCGGCGGTCGAGGTCGCCCGGCACCCCGAGCTGCGCGGGAAACCGGTGGTGGTCGGCGGGAACGGGGACCCCTCCGAGCGGGCGGTCGTGGCGACCGCGTCGTACGAGGCGCGCGAGTTCGGGATCCAGTCCGGCATGCCGTTGCGGACGGCGGCGAAGCGGTGCCCGGACGCGGTCTTCCTGCCGGTCGACAAGGAGGCCTACGAAGAGGTCTCGGAGCGGGTGATGGCGACGCTGCGGGGCTTCCCGGTGGTCGTCGAGGTGATCGGGTGGGACGAGGCGTTCGTCGGCGCCCGGGTGGCGGACCCGGAGGCGCTGGCGGCGGACATCCGGGCGCGGGTGGCCGCGGAGACCGGGATGTCGTGCGCGGTCGGGATCGGGGACAACAAGGTGCGGGCCAAGATCGCGACCGGGTTCGCCAAGCCGGGCGGGATCTACCGGCTGACGCGGGCGAACTGGGTAGCGGTGATGGCCGACCGCCCGACCGACGCGCTGTGGGGGATCGGCCGCAAGACGGCGAAGAAGCTGGCGGAGGCCGGGCTGACCACGGTGCGGGACCTCGGCACGGCCGACCCGGACGAGCTGGCGAAGCGGTTCGGGCCGACGATGGGGCCGTGGTACCGGCTGCTCGCCCAGGGCGCGGGGGACACCGAGGTGACGGCGACGCCGTACCTGGCGAGGTCGCGGAGCCGGGAGACGACGTTCCAGACGGATCTGGACGACCGCGCCGCGGTGGACGCGCAGGTGTCGGCACTGGCGGCGCGGGTGGCGGAGGACGTCGTGGGGGAGGGGCGCCCCGCGGTGCGGATCGGGGTGAAGGTGCGGTTCAAGCCGTTCCTCACCTACACGCGCAGCCTGACCCTGCCCGCGCCGACGAGCGATCCGGTGGAGATCGAGCGCGCGGCACTGTCGTTGTTGGACCGTTTCGAGTGGACCCGCCCGGTGCGCCTGCTGGGCGTACGAGCCGAGTTCAACCGCGACGAGTGAGTCCCGCCCCGGTTGTGAGTCCCGGGACTCTGCCGGTGCTGCGCGCCGCCGCGCACTCACGCGCCGGGCGCGGTGGTAGTGGCGGCCGGCCCGCGACGAGCGAGGCCACTGCCCCGGGGCGACGGTCTGACCCTGCCGGCGCTGCGCGCCGCGCGCGGGGGCGTGGCCTGTCAGCGGCGGGCGCGGTGGTAGTGGCGGCGAGCCCGCTCGCGGTTGCCGCAGTCGGCGGAGCTGCACCAGCGGCGGGAGCCGTTGCGGCTGCGGTCCAGGAAGAGCCAGCCGCAGCCGTCGTCGGCGCAGCGGCGCAGCCGGGTCAGGTCCTCGAACTGCAGCAGCCGCCACGTCTCCAGCGCGAGCGCGTCGCGCAGGTCCCGCGTGCCGTGGAGCGGGATCCGCCACTCCAGCGGCGCCACCGACACGACCTCCGCCCGCGCCAGCGCACCCACGATGAGCCGCCGCAACGGTTCGACGTCCCCGGGCTCCGCGCCGGTCGCCAGCGGCTCCAGCACCCGGTGGGCCGCTTCCCGGAGTTCGCGCACCTCGGCGACGCAACCGTCCCGGACCGTGCTGGGCGGCTCCGGCGCCTGGTGGGCCGCTTCCCGGAGCTCGCGCACCTCGGCCGCGCCACCGTCCCGGAGCGCGCTGGGCGGCTCCGGCGCCTGGTGGGCCGCCTCCCGCACCTCCGCCACGCCACCGTCCGGAGCCACCGTGAATCCCGCCGCCTCGGCCCAGCGCCGCAGCGCGTCGTCGTCCGGTAGCCGCTCCTCGCGGCGTGCCGGGTCCAGGCGCCACGCGACCGTGTTGACCAGGTCGAGCACCACATGACCGCCGACGAACATCTAACGAGCATAACCGGTGTTTGGCCGTTAGGTCCACGGGTAGCCGAGGGGTATGCGACCTGCCTGGGGTGTCGCGACGGGGGCGCTCGCCGTCTCCGCGTCGGCCGTGCTGATCGAGCTGTCCGGGACGGCGCCGGGCACCGCCTCGTTCTACCGGTGCCTGTTCGCGCTGGCCCCGCTGGCGGTGCTCGCCCGCGCCGAACACGGCGGCGCGCTCGACCATTCCGAACGGGTGCGCGCGGTACTGGCGGGCGCGTTGTTCGCCGGGGACAGTCTGCTGTGGACACAGGCGATCGGCGAGATCGGGGCCGGGCTGTCCACCGTGCTGGTCAACCTGCAGGTCGTGCTCGTGCCGGTGATCGCCTGGGCAGCCGACCGAGAGCCGGTGTCCCGCCGCTACTTCGCGGCAGTCGCGCTGGTGCTGCCGGGAGTGGTGCTCGCCGCGGGCGTGACCGGCGGCCCGGCGTCGGTGGCCGGTACGATCCACGCGTCGCTGGCCGCCCTGTGCTACTCGGGCTTCCTGTACCTGCTGCGCCGCGGCGGGCAGGACGGGCGGACCCGGCGGTCCTACCCGGTCGTCACCGCCTCCGCCGCGGTCGTGTCGCTGGCCGCCGGGTTCCTCGGCTACGGGCTCGACCTGACGCCGGGGTGGGCCGCGATCGGCTGGCTGGTGGTCGTCGCGGTGTGCGGGCAGGTCGTCGGCTGGCTCCTGGTCGCGACCAACACGCCGCGGCTGCCCAGCGCGGTCGGGGCGGTGCTGCTCCTGCTCACCCCGGTGGGCGCGGTCGTGCTGGGCGCACTGGTGCTGGGGGAACGGCTGTCGCCACCGCAGCTGCTCGGCTGCGCCCTGGTGCTGGCCGGCGCGGTACTGGCCACTAGATCACCAGCAGCGTCTTCCCCTTGCCGCAGCGGGACTCCAGCGCGCGGTGCGCGTCCGCGGCGCGACTCAGCGGGAAGGTCTGCCCGATGACCGTGCGCACCGCGCCGCGGGCCGCCAGGCGCAGCATCCGTTCGGTGCGGGCGCAGCGGCCGGGCTCGTACTCCCGCAACTGCTCCAGGCCGTAGGCCGTCACGTCCGGCCGCACCTCGTCCACCGCGACCGGCGCGCCACCGGCCCACCCGTAGTTCGAGTACCGCCCGCCCGTCACGACCAGCTTGGCCGCCGCCCGGCCCAGGTCGCCGCCCACCCCGTCGAACGCCACGTCCACCGGCCCCACCTCGTCGGTCCAGCCGGGCTCGCTGTAGTCGGCCACCGCGTCCGCGCCCAGCGCGCGCACCATCTCCAGCTTCTCCGCGCCCCGCGCCGCGCCGATCACGTGCGCCCCCGCCGCGTGCGCGAGCTGCACCAGCAGGGTGCCCAGCCCGCCCGCGGCCGGCTGCACCAGCACCCGCTCACCGCGCCGCACCGCGGCCCGCTCGAACACCGCCAGCGCGGTGGATCCGTCGTGCAGCAACGCCACCGCCTCCCGCAACCCCACGCCCGGCGGGACGCGGATCAGCTGCCCGGGCGTGGCCGGCACCTGTTCGGCGTACGCGCCCTGGACGTCGGCCAGCACCCACTCGCCGCACCACGACGGGTCCGTCCCCGCGCCGATCTCCGTGACCTGTCCGGCGGCGCCCGCGCCGGGCACGTACGGCGGCGTCACCGGGAACAGGTGCCCGGCCTCGCCGCGGCGGATCACCGTGTCGATCCACAGCACGCCGGCCACCTTCACCTCGACCACGACCTGCCCGGGCCCCGGGTGCGGGTCGGGCACCCGCTTCACCCGCAGCACTTCGGGGCCGCCGAACCGCACCGCCTCGATCACGCGCATGGGGCCAGGCTGCAACCTCCACCGCGCTGGAGGTCAAGCGTGAGTAGCGTGGGCGGCATGGCGGACGAGATCGTGGTCGGGGTGGACGGTTCGGCGGCGGCGCTGGACGCCGTCCGGTGGGCGGCGGGCGAGGCCGCGTTGCGGAAGCTGGCGCTGCGCCTGGTCTACGCGGCCGACGTCACCGGTGGGCGGTTCGACGGCGGGCTGCCGGTACCACAGAGCTTCTTCGACGAGCTGCAGCGCGCCGGGCAGCAGCTGCTGGCGGACGCGGCGGCCGTCGCGGGCGAGGTGCCAGTGTCGACGGAGATGCCGCTGGAGCCGGCGGTGCCCCTGCTGCTGGAGTGCTCCCGGACGGCGCGGATGGTCGTGCTCGGCTCGTCCGGGCGGGGCGGGTTCACCGGGATGCTGGCCGGGTCGACGGCCGTGTCGGTCAGCGCGCACGCGTCGTGCCCGGTCGCGGTGGTCCGCGGCCGCCCGGACGCCGCCGGCCCGGTGGTCGTGGGCGTCGACGGCAGCCCGACCAGCGAGGAAGCGCTGAAGGTGGCGTTCGACGAGGCCGCGTGGCGGGAGGTGCCGCTGGTGGCGATCCACGCCTGGAGCGACGCCGACTACGGTGTCCCGCTGCCCGCCCCGGACCTCGACTGGGCCGAGGTGGAGCGCGAACAGCAGCGGCTGCTGGCCGAACGCCTGGCGGGCAGGCAGGAGCGCTACCCGGACGTGCGCGTGGAGCGGGTCGTGGTGCGGGACCGCCCGCGGGACGAGCTGCTGGCCCGCAGCCGGGACGCTCAGCTGGTCGTCGTGGGCAGCCGCGGCCGCGGCGGGTTCCGGGGACTGGTGCTCGGATCGACGAGCCAGGCGCTCATCCACCACGCCGACTGTCCCGTGCTGGTCGTGCGGCCGCAGGCCGGCTGAGCGCGCAGGTCGCGCGAGGAGCGGATAGCTGGGTCGCTCGGTCGCACAGCTGGGCGGGCTGCACACTCAGGCCCCGCTGCGGGGGCCGAGTTCGGGAGGCGGTGCGGCCGGGCGGCCGGTGCGCCCCCGCAGGCCGCGCAGGGAGCCGGGGGTAGGGCCAGCCCCACCGGGGATTCGGTGGCCGGCACCGCTGACCGGCGCCCCGATCCGCGATGGGATCTAACCCATGACAACGCCTCTGGAAACCGCCGTCGCCGGCCGGCTTCGGCCGCACGGGGAGCCGGCCGTGGAGCTTCGGGCCGTTTCCCGTACCTACGCCGCCGGCCAGCACGAGGTCCGCGCGCTCGACGGGGTCACCGTCGCCTTCCCCGCCGGGTCCTGGACCGCCGTCATGGGGCCCTCCGGCTCCGGCAAGTCGACCCTCCTGCACTGCGCCGCCGGCCTGGAACGCGTCACCACCGGGCAGGTCCTCCTCGGCGGCGAGGACATCACCACCGCCGACGACGCCCACCTCACCGCGCTCCGCCGCAGCGAGATCGGCTTCGTCTTCCAGAGCTTCAACCTCATCGGCTCACTCACCGCCGAGCAGAACGTCGCACTGCCGCTCAAGCTCGCCGGCACCCGGCCGTCCACGAAGGACGTTCGCGCCGTGCTCGCCGCCGTCGGGCTCGATGATCGCCGCCGTCACCGGCCCCGCGAGCTGTCCGGCGGCCAGCAGCAGCGCGTCGCGATCGCCAGGGCCATGGTCACCCGCCCGCGCGTCCTCTTCGCCGACGAACCCACCGGCGCCCTCGACTCCGCCGCGGCCCGCAAGGTCCTCGGCCTGCTGCGCGACCTCGTCACCGCGGGCCAGAGCATCGTCATGGTCACCCACGACCCGTCCGCCGCGGCCAGCGCCGACTCCGTGGTGTTCCTCCGCGACGGCCGCGTCGTCGACCACGCCGTCACCCCGACCGCCCGTGAGGTCGCCGACCGCCTCGCCAGGCTGGAGGCCTGACCGTGTTGCGACTGTCCTGGAACACCTTCACCGACCGCTGGACGCTGTTCCTCGGCGCCATCCTCACCGTCTGCCTCGGCGTCGCGCTCGTCCAGTCGTCCCTGCTGATCCTCGTCTCCGCGGCGACCGCGGGCGGCGAGGTCGTCGAGGCGGTCACCCTGCTCGGCCTGACCCTGGGCATCTCGGCGTTCCTCGCGGTGTTCATCGTCAGCTCCACCTTCGCCTTCACCGTCGCCCAGCGCCGCCGCGACCTGGCGCTGCTGCGGCTCGTCGGCGGCGGGCGCGGCCAGGTCCGCCGCCTGCTGCTGTCCGAGGCCGTGCTGCTGGGCGTGCTCGGCACCGCCTTCGGCGTCCCGCTCGGCCTGCTGGTGATGCGGATCCAGACCTGGCTGCTGCGCGAACTCGGCTTCGTCCCGTCCGCGTTCACCCCGCGCTGGCAGGACTGGATCCTCGGCGTGTCCGCCGGCATCGGGCTCGGTGTCGCGGTCGCCGGGGTGCTCGCCGCGTCCCGCCGCGCCGCGAAGGTGCGCCCGCTGGAGGCCCTGCGCGAGACCGGCGCGGCGGCCCGAGTCATGACCGGCGCCCGCTGGTTCTTCGGCGTGCTGTTCCTGGCCGGGGCGGTCGCCATGGCGATCGTGTCCGCGTTCGCCCCGCCCGAGGGCGCCATCGCGTTGTCGATCAACACCGCACTCGCCGCCGCGGTCGCCCTGACCGCGCTGAGCCCGCTGGTCGTGCCCGCGGCCGGGCGGCTGGCCGGGCTGGTCCTGCGCGGGCCCCTGGGACGGCTCGCCGAGGCCAACCTGCGCGACGGCGTCCGCCGCAGCGCCTCCACCGCCGCGCCGCTGATCGTGCTCGTCGCGCTGCTGGTCGCCCAGGCGGGCACCCTCGCCACCATCGGCAAGGGCGCCGAAATCGAGCAGCGCGCCGACATCCGCGGCGACCTCGTGGTGACCACCACCGGACCGTCCGATCTGGACGGTCCCGGCGTCGCCGCGGTGTCCCCGCAGACCCGGGTGCCGGTTTCGGTCGTCACCTACAGCGACGACGACACCGACACCGAACAGGGCTACGCCGCCGCGATCGACCCCGCCGCCTACGCCGCGACCCACGTGCGCGGCCCGGAACAGGGATCGCTCGCCGACCTGACGGGGCCGACCATCGCCGTCGCCTCCGGGTTCCAGCCGGTCGGCAGCACCGTCACCGCCCGGATCGGCGACAGCGAGCTGGACCTGCGGGTCGTGGCCGTGCTGCCGGCGACCCTCGGCGGCGGCGCGGACTTCCTGCTGCCGCGCGAGATCGTGCCCGCCGCGGTGCTGTCCGCCGCGCCCACCGAATCCATCGTCCGGCTGGGGCCCGGCGCGGACGCGAGCGCGCTCGCCGGCCGCGGCGAAGTGACCACGGTGGACGACTGGATCGCCGCCAACAGCGCAGAGCAGCAGGACACCAGCACGGGCATCATGACCGTGATCATGGGCCTGTCCGGGCTGTACGCGCTGATCGCGGTGGTCAACGCCGTGGTCATCGCCGCCGCCGACCGGCGCCGCGAGTTCGCCGTGGCCAGGGTGACCGGCCTGACCCGCGCGCAGGTGGTGCGGTCCGCGGTGCTGGAGTCCGGCGCGGTCACCGGCATCGGACTGGTGCTGGGCGGCCTCGCCGCGACCACGACCCTGATCGGGATCTCCGCCGCGGCGGGACGGATCGCCGGGCAGAGCGTCCTGGTGGTGCCGTGGGCGCTGATCGCGGTCGTGGTGCTGGGGGCGTTCGCGGTGGTCGGCGCGACCAGCGCGTGGACGGCGCTGTCCGCGACCCGGCCCAACCCGGTGTCGCTCACCGGTGCGGCGGAGTGAGGTGCAGCCGCATCGGCAGCGACCGCCAGGCACGCAACGTGTTGTTCAGGTGGCGGGTGCCCGGGCCGAGCAGTTCGAACCGGCGCACCCGCTTCGCCAGCGCGGTCAGCAGCGCCTCGGCCTCCAGCCGGGCGACGTGCTGGCCGACGCACTGGTGCATGCCCATCCCGAACCCGACGTGGCCGGACGGGTCGCGGCCGAGGTCGAAGACGTCCGGATCGGCCCAGCGGCGTGGATCCCGGTTCGCCGCGCCGAGGAACATCAGGATCTTGTGCCCGGCCGGGATCGTCACGTCCGCGACCCGGGTGTCCCGGGTGGCCGTGCGGAAGAACGTCTGCACCGGCGACTGCCAGCGCACCGCCTCGTCGAAGGCGGCGCGGGCCAGCCGGGGTTCCGCGCGCAGCCGGTCCCACTGGCCCGGGTGCGTGGCGAACGCGTAGAGCACCGCGGCCAGCCCGTGCACCGTCGTGTCCACCCCGGCCGTGAGCAGCGACCGGACCACCAGCGGCGCCTGCTCGTGGGTGATCTCGCCACGGTCGGCGGCCGCCCAGATCGCCGCGCCGAACCCGTCGCCGGTGAGCCGGTCGCGGGCGCACTGCTCGTTCACCCACCCCGACCACCGCGGCATGTCTGGCGCCAGCGCGGTGACCAGCTCGTTGCGCGGGCCGAACGCGTTGAAGGCGAAGTTGCCGTAAGGCAACAGGTTCTCGCGCCCCCCGCGGCCGATCCCGACCGCGTCCGGGAACACCCGCAGCGGGAACGCCTCGGCGAGCGCGGGGACGACGTCGAGCTCGGTGTCCAGCACGCGCTCGACCAGGTCCTCGGCCGCGGCGAACCAGTCCTCGCGCAGCTTCCGTAACGCGCGCGGGCCGAGGATGCCGGACAGCACCCGGCGCGGGGCGTCGTGGCACGGCGGGTCCGCCTCGAGCAGCAGGCTCGGCGGCCGCCACGGCTCCTCGACGTGGAAGTTGGCCAGCCCGACCCCCGCGGCGGAGGAGAATTCCTGCCAGTTCGTCAGCGCGGTGTGCACGTGCTCGTAGCGGGCGAGGGCGTACACGTCGTAGCGGCTCAGGCGCACGACCGGGCCCGCGTCACGCAGCTTGGCGTGCAGGGGCTCCGGTTCGGCCAGGACCTCGGGCGCGAACGGGTCGGTGTCGTCGGTGATCACGAATTCTCCTCAAGTCACAGGTCGAGGACGAGGCGGTCGGTGCACGAGCGGGACACGCACACGAACATGACCTCGCCCGCGGCGCGCTCGTGGTCGGCGAGGATCGAGTCGCGGTGGTCCGGAACTCCGGCCAGGACACCGGTTTCGCAGGTGCCGCAGGTGCCCTGCCGGCACGACGACAGCACGTCCACGCCCGCGCCGCGCACCGCTTCCAGCACCGAGGTCCCCGGCGTGACGGTGACGGTCGCCCCGGTCCGCCGCAGCTCGACCTCGAACGGCTCGTCCCGCGCCGGCGCCTGCTCGCGTGCCGTGAAGCGCTCGACGTGCAGCGAGAACGGCGGCCAGTCGCGGCACGCGGATTCGACGGCGGCCAGCAGGGGAGCGGGCCCGCAGCAGTAGACCTTCGTGGCCGGGCGCGGCGTGCCGAGCCAGGACGCCAGGTCGAGCAGGCCGTGTTCGTCCTCGGGCACCAGGTGGACGCGGTCGCCGTAGGAGGCGAGCTCGTCGGTGAAGGCCATCGACGCTCTACGGCGGCCGCCGTAGAGCAGGGTCCACTTGGCGCCGAGCAGGTCCGCCTGGTGGATCATCGGCAGCAGCGGGGTGATCCCGATCCCGCCCGCGACGAACAGGTAGCCGTCGCTGGGCACGAGCGGGAAGTTGTTGCGTGGCCCGCCCACCCCGACGCGGTCGCCGACCCGCAGCCGGTCGTGCACGTAGGCCGAGCCGCCGCGTCCCCGCGGTTCGCGCAGCACGCCGATGCGGTAGCGGTGCGCGTCCCACCGGTCGCCGCACAGTGAGTACTGCCGGGTCAGCCCGTTCGGCAACACGAGGTCGATGTGCGCGCCGGGGGTCCAGTCCGGCAGCCGTCCGCCGTCCGGACGGGACAGGGTCAGCGCCAGCACCCCCTCGGCGCGTTCTTCGCGGGCGGTGACCTCCAGGGTCACGACTTGGCTCACCGGACGCCTCCTTGCGCTGGGTTGCTGGCACGCAGGATGCGATTTCGCGACGACAGGCGGCGACCGGGTTCTCAATGAATGAGAGGCGAGGGCGGCAGCGAGCGGGTGATGCCGCGCGCGGCGGCCATCAGGATGCCGGTGACCGCCCTGCTCTCGGCCGTGTTGGGCACGATGACCGACAGCGCCGCGACGACCGCGCCGCGCGCGTCCTTGACCGGCACCGCGACGCCGAGCGCTTCCTCGTGGATGTGGCCCGGGCACCAGGCGAAACCCTGCTTGCGGATGTCGGCGAGCGTGCTCCGCAGGCGGTCCGGGGTGGTGATCGTGTTCGCGGTGTAGGCCCGCATCGGCCCGGCGAGCACGCGGTCGCGCAGGTCGGCGGGCCCGTGGGCGAGCAGGACGAGCCCGGAGGAGGACGCGTGCAACGGCAGCCGCCCGGCGATGCGGGTGTAGTTGATGACCGCCTTTGGGGCGGAGAGGCGCTCCAGGAAGATCACCTCGTCGCCGTCGCGGACCCCGAGCTGCACGTGGTGCCCGACGACCGCGTGGACGTCCTCCATGAACGGCATGGCCGCGTCGCGCAGCGTGGCCGTGGGGGAGGCGCGCAGGGCCAGCTCCCACATCCGCACGCCGATCCGCACCCGCCGGTCGTCGTCGCGCGTGAGCAGGCCGTGGCCGGTGAGCTCGGCGACCAGGCGGGACGCGGTCGCCAGGTGCAGCCCGGTCCGCCGGGCGATTTCGGAGACCTGCAGGACCGGCTCCTCCGGCGTGAACGCCTCGAAGATCCGCACCGCGCGGGAGAGGACGGATTCACCGGTCGGCTGCCTGGGCACGGCCCGAGTGTGTCACGGATCCGCGCGAGCCCGGCCCACCTGCCGGGACGCGATTGACCGGCCAGGGCCGTCGTGGCTTGCTGGGATCATGACGCAGTCCCTCACCCGGGTCGACCGGCCGGACGGCGCGGTCGAGCTGCACATCGTGGTCCACGGCGATCCGGACCGCATCGGCGCGGTGATCGGCGAAGCGCTCGGCGCGCTGGAACCCGCGCCGGAACCGGCACTGCGCATCGACACCACGTCGCGCCGGGTCCGCTCGCACGGCGCCGAGATCGAGCTCACCCGGCTCGAATACGAGCTGCTGCTGTTCCTGGCGCGCCACCCCGGCCGGGTCTTCGACCGCGCGGCCCTCACCGAGCACGTGTGGCGCCTGCCTGGACCGAGCCGCGGCCGCACGATCGACGTGCACGTGCGCAAGCTGCGCAGCAAGATCGACCGGTTTTCGATCACCACCGTGCGCGGCGTCGGCTACCGGTTCGACGGCCGCGCCGACATCACCTGAGCACGCGCCCCACCTCCGGCGGCGGCGCCTTGAACTCCAGCCACCGGCTGTCCGTCACGGCGGCGACCGTGTGCCGCACCCCGCGCGGGTGCACCAGCGTGTCCCCGGCGCCGAGCCGCGCCTCCCGCCCGTCCACCGAGCCGGTCAGCTCACCGGACAGCACGTAGATGAAGCTGTCGTGGTCGTGGAAGTGCTCGGGCGAAGCCACCCCGGCGGGGTATTCCAGTTCGAGCAGCAGCCCGCGCTCGGTGTTCTGCAGGACGCGGAAGCGGCCGGAACCTCCGAGGAGCGGGAGTCCCTCGACGGAGGTCAGCGGCTGGAAGTCGGTCACCGGGGCAGCCTGACCGCCGATCGGCTGTCCTGTCAACGTTTCCCCAAGTGGTGAAAGAAACTCCGGCCTGCTCAGCGGAACCGGTTCCGCGATCCGGGAGCACGTTGACCCACCCGATCGTGGGGGGAAGCATTTTCGGTGAAACCCCCGAAAAAATGGGAGAAGATCCGTGTCGCTTTCCGCAACGGACGTTCTCGCGCGCCCGGAGGAGGCAACCGGGACGCGGCCGCGTCCGGCCCGGAGACGCCGCCTGCCCGACCTGCGCCGCTGGATCAGTCCACTCGCGCTGCTCGCCCTGTGGCAGCTCGCGTCCTCGACGGGCGTGCTGTCCCCGGACAAACTGAGTTCACCGTGGACGGTCCTGCAGGCCGGTGTCGAGACCGCGCGGTCCGGCGAGCTGGGCGAGGCGTTCGCCGTGTCGATCGTGCGCGTCGGCCTCGGTTTCGCCTTCGGCGCGGGCATCGCGCTGGTGCTGGGCGTGGTCGCCGGCCTGTCCCGCTGGGGCGGGGTGCTCATCGACCCGCCCGTACAGATGCTGCGCACCCTGCCGTTCCTGGGCCTGATCCCGCTGTTCATCCTGTGGTTCGGCATCGGCGAGGAACCGAAGATCGTCCTGGTCGCGCTGGGTGTCGCGTTTCCGCTCTACCTCAACATCTACTCCGGCATCCGCAACGTCGACGACCACCTCGTCGAGGCCACCACCGCGCTCGGCTACACCCGCTGGGAGCGGCTGGTCCACGTGGTGCTGCCGTCCGCGGTGCCGCAGACGCTGGTGGGGCTGCGGCAGGCGCTCGGCGTCGCGTGGCTCGCGCTGATCGTCGGTGAGACCGTGAACGCCGACGCGGGCCTTGGCTACCTCATCAACAACGCGCGCGAGTTCCTGCGCACCGACGTGATCGTGGTCGGCCTGATCGTCTACGCGGCGCTCGGCCTGATCACCGACGCGCTGGTCCGCCTGATCGAACGGAGGGCGCTGCGGTGGCGCGGGAACTGATCGCCAGGGTGCACGGCCTGACCAAGCGCTTCGGCGAGCGCGCCGTGCTGTCCGATGTGGACCTGGAAATCGGGCGCGGCGAGTTCGTCGCCCTGCTCGGCCGCAGCGGCTCGGGCAAGTCGACGCTGCTGCGGATCCTCGCCGGGCTGGACACCGCCATCGAGGGCGAGGCCAGGGTCGAGGGCGCGGTGTCCGTGGCGTTCCAGCAACCCCGGCTGCTGCCGTGGCGGCGGGTGTGGCGCAACGTCGTCCTCGGCCTGCGCGACCGCGGCCGCGACCGGGCGCTGGCCGAGCGCGCGCTGGCCGAGGTGCGCCTCGCCGACCACGCCGACGCCTGGCCGCGCACCCTGTCCGGCGGTGAGGCGCAACGGGTCTCGCTCGCCAGGGCGCTGGTGCGGGAACCGGACCTGCTGCTGCTCGACGAGCCGTTCGGCGCGCTGGACGCGCTGACCCGGCTGGCGATGCACCGGCTCGTCGAGGACCTGTGGCGCGAGCACCGGCCGGGCGTGCTGCTCGTGACCCACGACGTGGACGAGGCGTTGCTGCTCGCCGACCGCGTCCTCGTGCTGGGGGAGGGGCGGATCATCGCCGAGCACGTCCTGGA
This sequence comes from Amycolatopsis sp. NPDC006131, assembly GCF_040614175.1. NCBI lineage: Bacteria > Bacillati > Actinomycetota > Actinomycetes > Pseudonocardiales > Pseudonocardiaceae > Amycolatopsis > Amycolatopsis sp. NPDC006131. Next base: position 102,085 of record NZ_JBEXTX010000007.1, on the reverse strand, counting down.
CCACCCGCGGCCCCGAGCCGTCTCCGACCACATCGACGTTCGCGCCAGGGTGCTGGCCGATCTGGGAGTGACCGACCATGCGATTGCCTAGAGTCCTCGCCGCCGTCACCGCGCTCGCGCTGACGCTCACCGCGTGCGGCGGGGCGAGCGAGCCGTCGTCGAGCCCGTCCGTGCCGCCGCCGGTGAGCGCGGCCGACCTGGCGAAGGTGACGTTGAAGGTGGGCGACCAGAAGGGTGGTTCGCAGGCCTTGCTCAAGTCCGCCGGCCTGCTGAACGACCTGCCGTACAAGATCGAGTGGTCCACCTTCACCTCCGGCCCGCCGCTGCTGGAGGCCGCCTCCGCCGGCGCGATCGACATCGGCGGCGTCGGCAACACGCCGCCGATCTTCGCCGCGGCCGCGAAGGCGAAGATCTCGATCGTCAGCTCCGCGCAGGGCAACGTCGCCAGCGACGCCCTGCTGGTGACCGCCGATTCGCCCCTGCGGACCGTCGCCGACCTCAAGGGCAAGACCATCGGCGTGGCCAAGGGCAGCTCGGCGCACGGCCAGATCCTGCTGACCCTGGCCAGGAACGGACTGTCCACGAAGGACGTCAAGCTGTCCTTCCTGCAGCCCGCCGACGCCTACGGCGCGTTCACCCAGCGCCAGATCGACGCGTGGGCGGTGTGGGACCCCTACACCTCGCAGGCCAAGCTGGAGGCGAACGCCCGCGTGCTGGCCGACGGCACCGGCGTCGCCAACGGCTACACCTTCCAGGTCGCCGGGCACAATGCGCTGTCCGACGCCGGCAAGAACGCCGCGATCCGCGACTACGTCGTGCGGATCGCCAAGGCGCAGCAGTGGGCCGACACCCACCGCGAGCAGTGGGCCCAGGCCTGGTCCGCGGAGACCGGGCTGAAGCCGGAGGTCACGCTCGCGGCTGTGCAGAGCGGCCCGGACCTGCCCGTGCCGCTGGACGACAAGGTGATCGCCTCCGAGCAGGAGCTCGCCGACGCGTTCACCGACGACAAGGTGCTGCCCGGCAAGATCGACTTCGCGGGGTTCACCGATACCCGGTTCGCCGCCGACCTGGCCGCAGCGAGGGGATGACGATGACGATCACACCGCACTGGTTCCTGCCCACCACCGGCGACGGCCGGACCATCGTGGAACGGTTCCACGCCAACCGGTCCCTCGGGCCGGTCGCGCAGCGCGAACCCACCATCGACTACCTGGCGCAGGTCGCCCGCGCCGCCGAGCAGCTCGGCTTCGAGGGCGTGCTCACCCCGACCGGCACCTGGTGCGAGGACGCCTGGCTGACCACGGCGGCGCTGATCCGCGAGACCAAGCGGCTCAAGTACCTCGTCGCGTTCCGCCCCGGCGTCATCTCGCCGACCCTGGCCGCCCAGATGGCCGCCACCTACCAGCGGATCTCCGGTGGGCGGCTGCTGCTCAACATCGTCACCGGCGGCGATTCGATCGAGCAGAAGCGGTTCGGCGACTTCCACGACCACGACCAGCGCTACGCCCGCACCGACGAGTTCCTCACGATCGCCCGCGGGGTGTGGAGCGGCGAGCCGTTCGACTTCACCGGCGAGCACCTCTCGGTCGAGGGCGCGACGGTGCTCGCCCCGCCGGACCCGGTGCCGCCGCTGTACTTCGGCGGCTCGTCCCCGGCCGCGCTGCCGGTCGCGGCCAGGCACGCCGACGTCTACCTGACCTGGGGCGAGCCGCCCGCCCAGGTCGCGGACAAGATCCGGCGCGTGCGGGAGCTGGCCGAGGTGCAGGGGCGGACGATCCGGTTCGGCATCCGGCTGCACACCCTGTCCCGGGACAGCTCGGCCGAGGCGTGGGCGGAGGCGCAGAAGCTGCTGGACGCGCTGAGCCCGGAGCAGGTGGCGAAGGCGCAGGCGCAGCTGGCCGCCAGCGAGTCCGAGGGGCAGCGGCGGATGGTCGCCCTGCACGGCGGCGGCCTGGACCGCGGCGTGCGCGGGCTGGAGATCCACCCGAACCTGTGGGCCGGCATCGGCCTGGTCCGCGGCGGCGCGGGCACGGCGCTGGTGGGCAGCCACGGTGAGGTCGCCGACCTCATCGAGGAGTACCACTCGCTCGGCATCGAGGAGTTCGTGTTGTCCGGGTACCCGCACCTGGAGGAGGCGTACTGGTTCGCCGAGGGCGTGCTGCCCGAGCTGGCGCACCGCGGCCTGCTGCGCGGCACCCGCGACCAGCGGAGCACCCTGCGGGAGGAGCGGCACGTCGCAGCTCAGTGAATTCAGGGCCGCTCGGTAAAACCAGGTGAGCCGATCCCCTCCACCCGGCAGGATGGCCCGGGTGGAGGGGATCGACGCGCTCGCTGACGACACCGGGTTCTCCGGGGTGATCCGGGTGGACTCCGGTGGCCGCACGTTCGCCAAGGCCTACGGCTTCGCCCACCGCGGGCTACGCGTGCCCAATACGGTCGGCACCGGGTTCGCGCTGGCCAGCGGCACCAAGGGCCTCACCGCGCTCACCGTCGCCGCGCTGGCCGAGCGCGGTGTGCTCGGCTTGGACACCACAGCCCGGTCACTGCTCGGCGACGACCTGCCGCTGATCGGCGACGAGGTCACCGTCGAACACCTCCTCGCCCACCGCTCGGGCATCGGCGACTACTGCGACGAGGACGTCGACCGGCCGATCACCGACCACATCCTGCCCGTGCCGGTGCACGAGCTGGCCGCCACCGAGGACTACCTGCGCGTCCTGGACGGGCATCCGCCGAAGTTCCCGCCGGGGCAGCGGTTCTCCTACTGCAACAGCGGTTACGTGGTGCTCGCCCTCCTCGCGGAGCGGGCCGCGGGCCGCCCGTTCGCCGGCCTGGTGCACGACTTGGTGTGCGTGCCCGCCGGCATGACGGACACGGCGTTCCTCCGCTCCGACGAGCCCGCGGCCGGGGTCGCCCTCGGCTACGTCGGCGAGCGGCGGACCAACGTGTTCCACCTGCCCGTGCTCGGCAGCGGCGACGGCGGGATCTACTCCACCGCCGCCGACGTGCACGCGTTCTGGACGGCGTTGTCCGCCGGGCGGATCGTGCCGCTGTCGCGGGTGCGCCGGCTGACCGCGCCCCGCAGCGACGTCCCGGAGGAGGGCCTGCGGTACGGGCTCGGGTTCTGGCTCGACGGCGACGCGGTCCGGCTGGAGGGCTACGACGCCGGCGTGTCGTTCCGGACCGTCCACAGTGGCGCGACGACCTGGACGGTGCTGTCCAACACCTCCGACGGCGCGTGGCCGGTCGCGCGCCGGGTCGCCGAGCTCACCGCGTGACCAGCGCCCGCAGGAAGAACGCCAGGTTCGCCGGACGCTCCGCCAGCCGGCGCACGAAGTAGCCGTACCACTCGTCGCCGTAGGGCAGGTAGACCCGCACCGCGTGATCGCGCGCGAGCCGCCGCTGCTCGGCGTCCCGGACGCCGTACAGCATCTGGAACTCCCAGTCCGGACGGTCCTTCCCCAGTTCTGCCGCGATCGCGATCATCCGCGGGTCGTGGGTGGCGACCATCGGGTGCCCGGCCCCGTCCATCAGCACCCGCAGGCAGCGCACGTAGGACCGGTCCACTTCGGACTTGTCTGGATATGCGACGGACGCGGGCTCGGCGTACGCGCCCTTGCACAGCCGGACCCGCGAGCCCGCGTACGCCAGGTCCCGGCAGTCCTGCTCGGTGCGCCGCAGGTAGGCCTGCAGGACCGCGCCGACCCACGGGAAGTCCGCACGCAGCTCCCGCAGCACGCCGAGGGTGGCGTCGGTCGTGGTGTGGTCCTCCATGTCCAGCGTGACCGTGGTGCCCGCGGCGGCCGCGGCCGCACAGATGCGGCGCGCGTTGTCCAGGGCGACGCGGTCGCCGTCGGGCAGGCGCAGCCCGACAGCGGACAGCTTCACCGACACCTCGGCGTCCGGTGCGAGACCGTGGTCGGCCAGCAGCGTCAGCAGTTCGGCGTACGCCTTCACCGTGGCGGCGGCCATCGACGGGTCGGTGGTGTCCTCGCCGAGGTGGTCGAGCGTGACCGCCCGGCCGCTGCCGATCAGGTTGGCGGTCACGGCGAGTGCGTCGTCCACAGTGGACCCCGCGACGAACCGGTGGACCACCGGGCGGGTCAGCGGGGTCCGCTCGACGAGGGACCGGCAGGCCGGCGACCCGGCCGCGGCGAGCAGTGCGGTGCGCAGCACGGCGGTCCTCCTCAGCCCTGGTGCGGGTAGCCGACGGTGGTCGGCGGCACGAAGGTCTCCTTGATCGAGCGCGGGCTCACCCAGCGGAGCAGGTTGTGGATCGACCCGGCCTTGTCGTTGGTGCCCGACGCCCGCCCGCCGCCGAAGGGCTGCTGCCCGACGACCGCGCCGGTCGGCTTGTCGTTGACGTAGAAGTTGCCCGCGGCGAACCGCAGTTCCTCGGTGGCGTGGGCGATCGCGACCCGGTCGGTCGCGATGATCGACCCGGTCAGCCCGTACGGCGCGACGCCCTCCAGCTGGCGCAGCACGGTGTCGTAGGCGGCGTCGTCGTAGACGTGCACCGCGAGCACCGGCCCGAAGTACTCGGTGGTGAACACCTCGTGCTCCGGGTGGTCCGAGGCGAGCACGGTCGGGCGCACGAAGAAGCCCTCGCTGTCGTCGGCGGTGCCACCGGCGAGGACCTCCAGCCGGTCGTCGGCGCGGGCGCGGTCCAGCACCCCGGCCAGCCGGTCGAACGCGCGCCGGTCGATCACCGCGCCGAGGAAGTTGCGCAGGTCCGTGACGTCGCCCATGGGCAGCGACTCGACCTCGGACAGGAAGTCGTCGCGCATCCGCGTCCACAGCGACCGGGGGACGTACGCCCGCGAGGCGGCGGAGCACTTCTGGCCCTGGTACTCGAACGCGCCGCGGACCAGCGCGGTGCGCAGCACGCCGGTGTCGGCGGACGGGTGGGCGAGCACGAAGTCCTTGCCGCCGGTTTCGCCGACGATCCGCGGGTAGGTGCGGTAGTTCGCGATGTTCGCGCCGACCTGCGACCACAGGTGCTGGAAGGTCCGGGTGGAGCCGGTGAAGTGGATGCCGGCGAGGTCGGGCGAAGCCAGCGCGACCTCGGAGACCGCCAGGCCGTCACCGGGCAGCAGGTTGATCACGCCCGGCGGCAGGCCGGCCTCCTCCAGCAGCCGCATCGTCAGGTGCGCGGCGAAGCTCTGGGTGGGGGAGGGCTTCCACAGCACGACGTTGCCCATCAGCGCGGGCGCGGTGGGCAGGTTGCCCGCGATCGCGGTGAAGTTGAACGGGGTGATCGCGTAGACGAACCCCTCCAGCGGCCGGTGGTCGGTGCGGTTCCAGACGCCGGGGGAGCTGGCGGGCTGCTCGGCCAGCAGGCGGCGGGCGAAGGCCACGTTGAAGCGCCAGAAGTCGGCCAGCTCGCAGGCGGCGTCGATCTCGGCCTGGTGCACGGTCTTGGACTGGCCGAGCATGGTGGCGGCGTTCAGCTTCGCGCGCCACGGGCCGGTGAGCAGGTCGGCCGCGCGGAGCAGGATCGCGGCGCGGTCGTCGAAGGACAGCTTCCGCCAGGCGGGGGCGGCCTCGCGGGCGGCGGCCAGCGCGTCGCGGGTGTCCTGCTGGGTCGCGGAACCGAGGACGCCCAGCACGGCGCGGTGGTTGTGCGGCTGGACGACGTCGATCCGCGGCCCGCCGCCCATCCGCTGCTCGCCGCCGATTGTCGCGGTCAGCTCCAGCGGCTCCTTCGTCAGCTCGGCCAGCGCCGCCTGCACCTCGGCGCGCTCCGGGCTGCCCGGCGCGTACTGCAGGACCGGCTCGTTGGCCAGGGTGGGCACGGTCGTCACGGCATCCACGGCAGCTCCTCCTCGGTGTCGGATGTTTCAACGGTAGGAACGCCGTGGTCTCCGAAGGTTGTGAGTTCGGCCAGTTCCGGCGCTACTGTTTGTCCGGTGGCACAACTGCGGCAGGTCCTGATCGCGCTGGGCGATCCGCTGGTCGAGGTGGAGGTCGCGCCGGAGGGCCTGGACGGCGAGGTCGGCGACGTCGTGGTGCTGGAGCCCGACGACGACCCGGAGCTGCGGCGCGGCGATCTGGCGCTGGTGATCGGGGCGCGCGGGCGGGCGGCGGTGCCGTTGATCCGGGCAGCCGGGCGCCGGGGCGCGGCCGCGGTGGCGGTCAAGGTGGAGTCCGATTCGGCGTTGCCGCTGCTGCGGTCCGCGGCCACCGACGCCGGGGTCGCGTTGCTGGCCGTCGCGGCCGACGTGCGGTGGGAGCAGCTCGCGACGCTGGTGCGCGGGGTGCTGGAGGCCGCCCGCGGCGCGGCGGACGAGGACGCGGGGGAGACGCTCGGCGACCTGTTCTCGCTGGCCCAGACGATCGCCGCGCTGACAGGCGGGATCGTCAGCATCGAGGACACCGCGAGCCGGGTGCTGGCGTACTCGCGGTCCGACGACGAGGTGGACGAGCTGCGGCGGCTGTCGATCCTGGGCAGGCAGGGGCCCGCGCCGTACCTGAAGATGCTGCACGAGTGGGGCGTCTACCAGCGGTTGCGGGCGACGGAGGAGGTCGTGCGCATCGAGGAGCGGCCGGATCTGGGAATCCGCACGCGGCTGGCGATCGGGGTGCACGCGGGCGGGCGGCCGCTCGGGTCGATCTGGGTGCAGGAGGGCGCCGCGCCGCTGGCCGCCAGGGCGGAGCAGGCCCTGATCGGCGCGGCTCGGGTGGCCGCGCTGCACCTGGTCCGGCGGCGCAGCGCGGCGGGCACGCGGTTCCGGGAGAACCTGCTGGCCGGGATGCTCGAGGGGCGCAGTGATCCGGTGTCGGTGGCGCGGCAGATCGGGGCCGACCCGGCGAAGCCGGCCGCCGTGGTCGCCTTCGCGCCGCGGGAGGCCGAGCCGGTGGACCGGTCGGAGCTGGAGCTGCGGCGGTCCGCGCTGGCGGCGGTGATCTCGGTGCACGCCGCTGCGTACCGGCGCAGCGCGATGGTGACCCAGCTCGGCGACCGGACCTACGCGTTCCTGCCCGACCTGCCCGCGGGGGTGTCGCTGCTGGACCTGACGCGGGAAATGGTGGCGTCGGCGGAGGTGCCGGTGCGGGCGGCGGTCGGCCGGGTGGTGGCGGTGGCGGACGTGGGAATGTCGCGGCAGGAGGCGGACCGGGTGCTGGACGCGATGGCGCGCGGCTTGGACCTGGAGGTGGCGACGCTGGCGGACGTCCGGTCGCAGGTCCTGGTGAGCGAAACGCTCGCGGTGCTGGCGGACAACCCGCGCCTGCGCGACCCGAGGCTGACGGCGTTGCGCGCGGAGCACCCGGACCTGGCCTCGTCGTTGCTCGCGTACCTGGACGCCCTGGGCGACGTCCGTTCCGCGGCCCGCGCACTGCACGTCCACCCGAACACGGTGCGCTACCGGGTCCGCCGAGCGGCGGAGGTCGCGGGGATCGACCTGGCGGACCCGCTGGAGCGGTTGTTCGCGTCGTTGCAGTTGCGGTTGCCGCCGGGTGTCTAAGCTGGCGTGATGACCGAGCTGCCGCCCGCCGTCCAGCAGGTGTTCGACGCCACCAACCGTGGTGACAGCGAAGCGTTCGTGGACGCCTTCACCGAGGACGGCCAGGTCGACGACTGGGGCCGCACCTTCACCGGCCGCGCCGAGATCGCGGGCTGGAACGACCGCGAGAACATCGGCGTGCAGGCGCACTTCGAGGTGCGGGACGCCCGGACGACCGGCGACACGACGACGGTGACGCTCCAGGTGAGCGGCAACGGATTCAACGGACCCGGCACGTTCGAGTTCGTCCTCCGGGACGAGCACGTGGCGCGCATGCGCATCCGCTGACGCGCGGACGGCCGCCCGGGCGAGGGGGACGGCCCGGCCGCTGCCCTCGGGCCGTGGTGGCCGAGCGTATAACGATCTATACCGCGCCGCTCAGGACGCTCCGGGTGCGTGTCGGCAGCGCCGCGCCGCGGCGGCGATGCCTTCCTGCCCGGGAAGCGCGCACGCCTCAGTGATAGGAAACAGCCCGCCGCGGCCGGAAAGGGCCTACTGGCCTCAGCGGCAGCGGCCCACTGAGCGAACGGCGCCAGCGCCGCGCTGCGCGGCGGTGCTGCCTCCGCGCGGAGGAAGCGCTCGTACCTGAGCGATTGGGGAACAGCCCCCTGCGGCTGGAAAACGCTTACAGGCTCAGCGGTAGTGGCTCACGCAGCGGGGGCGGCCAGCGCCGCCCCCGCTCGGCGGCGCTGTTTCCGCGTCGGGGAAGCGCTCGTGCCCAAGCGATAGGAACAGCCCGCTGCGGCCGGAATCCGCTTACGGGCCTCAGCGGTAGCGGCCCGCCGAGCGGATCGCGGCCAGCACCGCCGTCAGGCTCGGCAGCCAGCGCTGCTGCGGGTCCGGCGGCACGATCCACCGCGCGAGGTCGGCGGGGCCGTGGGTGCCCGGCATCGGGATGGAGGTGCCCGCCGTCAGCACCCGCACGTCGCGGGGGAGGAACTCGGCGTCGCTGCCCAGGATGTCGGCCTCGACCAGGAAGATGACCACCGAACCGTGCTTGGTGGGCACGCTCAGCGCGGGCCCGCGGCAGCCCTGGCGCGCCAGGTTCTCCAGCACCTGCTCGGCCCGGGCCCGCGGCACGGCGACCGCGCCGATGCCCGCCCCGATCACGAAGTTGAGGGTGCCGTTCTGCCAGTGGACCGGCCAGCCGAACGTGCGGCGGTAGTCCACGGGCGTGCTGGCCGGACGCTTGGTGCCCAGATCGTGATCGACGCTCATGACGAGCCCCCTTCCCGGTGAGGCGGGGCACCAGAGCGGCAGTGCCCGAGTCGGCGGTGGATGACTGTGATGCTAATGGCACTGCGTGCCCTTAGCAAGACCGGCCTGTTAGTTTCGTCCTCATGTCCGACGAGTCCCGGTCCGCGCCGCGACCGCGGGTGGGCAGGACCACCGCGGGGCGCAGGCGGCTGCGGCACGCCCTCACCGTGGCGGCGATCGAGAAGTTCTCCGAGCAGGGGTACGACGCCACCACGGTCGACGAGATCGCCTCGGCCGCCGGTGTCGGCCGTCGCACCTTCTTCCGGTACTTCCGGTCGAAGGAGGACGCGATCTTCCCGAACCACGAGGAGGTCCTCGGCCGCATCGAGCAGCTCTTCGCCACCGCGGACGAGCGGCAGAACCCTCTCGAAGTGGCGTGCGCCGGCGTCGGGCTGGTGCTCGACTCCTACCTCGCCGACCCGGACGTCTCGGTGAAGCGCTTCGCCCTCACCCGCACCGTGCCTTCGTTGCGGGACAAGGAGGTCGCGAGCGTCGACCGCTACCAGCGTGTGCTCGCGACCTTCCTGCGCGCGCGGTTCCAGGCGGCCGGCGACCCGCTGTGGGACCTGCGCGGCTCGGTCGCCGCGGCGGCGGTCGCGGCGGCCCACAACCACGTCCTGCGCCGGTGGCTGCGCAGCGGCGGCGCCGAGGACGCCCACGCGCACGCGAAGGAGGCGTTCGCGCTGGTGATCGACGCCTTCGCGGACACCGCCGCCCCGCGCGCGGACCGCGACGACGAGTCGGTGGTCGCCGTGCTCAAGACCTCCGCCCCGCTGTCCGAAGTGGTCCGCCAGATCAGCCAGGCGCTGCGCTCCGCCGACTGAAACGGCACGGGGTGCCACTCCCGCAGGAGTGGCACCCCGTGCCATTAGTGCTGGTGGCGACGATCACTCCTCCGGCGCGAGCCAGAGCACTCCGGACGGCGGCAGCTGCAGCACCGCCGACGCCGGCTGTCCGTGCCACGGCTCCAGTTCGGCCTCGACCGCGCCGTAGTTGCCCACCCCGGAGCCGCCGTAGATCTCGGCGTCGGTGTTCACCACCTCGCGCCACCGGCCCGCCGCGGGCAACCCGACCCGGTAGTCGTGGTGCGGCATCCCGGCGAAGTTCGCCACGCACGCCAGCCGCGAGCCGTCCTCGCCGATGCGCAGGAAGCTCAGCACGTTGCCGCCCGAGTCGTTCGCGTCGATCCAGGCGAAGCCCTCCGGTGTGGTGTCCGCGCTGAACAACGCCGGCGACGACGTGTACGCGGCGTTCAGGTCCCGCATCAGCTTCTGGATCCCGCCGTGCAGCGGCTGTTCCAGCAGGTGCCAGTCCAGCGACCGCTCCTCCGACCACTCCTGCTCCTGCCCGAACTCGCCGCCCATGAACAGCAGCTGCTTGCCCGGGTGCGCCCACATGAACGCCAGCAGCGACCGCACGCCGGCGGCCTTGTTCCAGTCGTCGCCGGGCATGCGGCCCCACAGCGAGCCCTTGCCGTGCACGACCTCGTCGTGCGACAGCGGCAGCACGAAGTTCTCGCTCCACGCGTACACCAGCGAGAACGTCATCTCGTTGTGGTGGTAGGACCGGTGCACCGGATCGTGCGCCAGGTAGTGCAGCGTGTCGTGCATCCAGCCCATGTTCCACTTGAACCCGAACCCGAGCCCGCCCAGGTGCGTCGGCCGCGTCACGCCCGGCCACGCCGTCGACTCCTCGGCGATCATCACCGCGCCCGGGTGTCGCTTGTAGACGGTCGCGTTCAGCTCCTGCAGGAACCGCACCGCGTCCAGGTTCTCCCGGCCGCCGTACTGGTTGGGCACCCACTGGCCCTCCGGCCGCGAGTAGTCCAGGTACAGCATCGAGGCCACCGCGTCCACGCGCAGACCGTCCAGGTGGTACTCCTCCAGCCAGAACAGCGCGTTCGCGACCAGGAAGTTGCGCACCTCGTTGCGGCCGAAGTCGAACACGTACGTGCCCCAGTCCAGCTGCTCGCCGCGGCGCGGGTCGGCGTGCTCGTACAGCGGGGTGCCGTCGAAGCGCGCCAGCGCCCAGTTGTCCTTGGGGAAGTGGGCGGGCACCCAGTCCACGATCACGCCGATGCCGCGCTGGTGCAGCCGGTCCACGAAGTACCGGAAGTCGTCCGGGTGGCCGAACCGCGCGGTCGGCGCGTAGTAGGAGGTGACCTGGTAGCCCCACGACCCGCCGAACGGGTGCTCGGCGATCGGCAGCAGCTCGACGTGCGTGAAACCCATGTCCTGCACGTAGTCGGCCAGTTCCTCGGCCAGCTCGCGGTAGCCCAGCCCGGGCCGCCACGAACCGAGGTGCACCTCGTAGACGCTCATCGGCGCGTTCGCCCAGTTGGTGGCGTTGCGCTTGGCCAGCCACTCCTCGTCGGACCACTCGTAGGCCGACGCGGTGACCACCGACGCGGTCGCGGGCGGTTTCTCCGTCGCGAACGCCATCGGGTCGGCCTTCTCGTGCCACTGCCCGTCGGCGCCGAGGACGCGGAACTTGTAGTGCGTGCCGATCTCCACGCCCGGGATGAACACCTCCCACACCCCGGACGAGCCGAGCGAGCGCATCGGGTGCGACCGGCCGTCCCACCCGTTGAAGTCGCCGATCACCCGCACCCCCCGCGCGGTCGGCGCCCACACCGCGAACGACGTGCCGGTGACGACCCCGATCGGCGTCTCGTAGGACCGGGGGTGCGCGCCCAGCACGTCCCACAGCCGCTCGTGCCTGCCCTCGCCGATCAGGTGCTGGTCCAGCTCGCCCACCGTGGGCAGCCACCGGTACGGGTCGTCGAGCGTGCACACCTGCCCGTCGTAGTCGACCTCCAGCCGGTAGTCGCCGGGGTGCTCGGGCACCGTTCCGGCGAACAGGCCGTCCACGACCCGTTCCAGGTCGAACTTGTGGTCGGCGGCGACCACGCTCACCCGGCGCGCACCCGGCCGCAGCGCCCGCACCACCACCGCGTCGCCCACGGTGTGCACACCGAGGACCGAGTGCGGGTCGTGGTGCGAGCCGGCCAGCAGCCGGTCGATGTCGCCGGGCGGCGGGGCCGCCTCGGGCAGTTCGGCTGGGACCGCGTTCACGGTTGTTCGCCTCCTGCGGTGATCCGTGCGATGGATGCCAACGGCACGGTCAGCCATTCCGGCCGGTTGGCGTGTTCGTAGGCCACCTCGTAGACGGCCTTGTCGAGCTCGAACGCGCGCAGCAGGTCGCCGTGCGCCCGCGGGTCGCCCACCGTCTCCGGCGCCGCCTTGGCGTAGCCGTCGCAGAAGGCCGACCGGTTGCGCCGCGCCCACTCCAGCGCCCGCTCGGTGAGCCGCGGATCGTCCTCGTCGTGGCCGATCAGCATCTGGTGCGCCGCGTAGTCGAACGAGCGCAGCATCCCGGCGACGTCCCGCAGCGGCGAGCGCAGCGCCACCCGTTCGGCCGCCGGCGCGGCCGGCTCGCCCTCGAAGTCGATCAGCAGCCACCCGGTGACGCAGCGCAGCACCTGTCCCAGGTGCAGGTCACCGTGGATGTACTGCATGGACACCGGTCCGCGCGCCTCCCGCAGCTTCTCGAAGGCGGCGCGCAGCGCCGGGGCGTGCTCGGCCAGTTGCGGCACCGCGCGGCTGACGGTGTCCAGTCGATCCCGCATCGCCTTGACCGTGCGGTCGAACTCGCCCTCGTCGGCGATCTCGTCGCCGAGGGCCCGCCGCAGGTCGCTGTGCACGGAGGCGACAGCCTGGCCGAGCCGCTGCGCCTCCCCGGCGAAATCGCCGCCCACCTCGTCGGGGGGCAGCTCGGGATCGGCCATGAGGTCGCGGACGCTGGTGGTGGCCATGGCCCAGCCGTCCACCGCGTCGGACACGAACTTCTGCAGCATCCCGATCGTGACCGGCTCCCCGTCGAGTTCGCCGGTGATCGAGCCGAGCAGGTCGGCGATGTGCTTGCTGCCCACGTCGTGCAGCGCCCGGTGCAGGCGCAGGTCCGGGTTCTCGCCCGGGGTGAGCTTGCGGAACAGCTTGAGGATGTAGTGGTGACCGAACACGAGCGAGGTGTTGCTCTGCTCCGCGCCCACCGGCCGGGCCCGCAACCCGCTCCGCAGCTCGGTGCCCGGTTCGCGCTCGAACCGCAGCGAGCCGATCCGCGCGTCCCCGGCGATCAGGTCGAGCAGCTTGCTCGTCAGGTCGGCGTCGCCGGTGGCCTCGTAGCAGGGCAGGCCCTTCTCGGTGCCGATCCAGCTCGACCCGAGGTACTCCGGCAGGTGGGCCTGGCTCCCGATGAGGAGCTGGTACGGCTCGCGCCGGTCGTCCTGCTCCACCTCGACGACGAGGTGGAGCAGGAGCGGGTCGCCCGGCATCAGGACCGTCGTGCTCAGCGGGCGCACCGCGGTGATCGGGCGGTCCTTCCCGGCGAACCACCGCTGCGTGGGCAGCCACTCCGGCAGTTCGGTCACCAGCGCGCCGACCAGCTCACGGGGATCGGTCAAGTCACTCACCTCGCCTCGCCTTCGCGTCCGCGTCCAGCAGCTGGAACCAGTAGAAGCCGTGCCCCGGCAACGTCAGCAGATAAGGCAGTTCCCCGATGTCGGGGAACTGAACACCGCCGGTGAGCTCCAGGGGCGTGTAACCGTGATGCTCCGACAGGTCCAGCTCGACCGGTTGCGGGAATCGCGACAGATTGTTCACACACAGGACGATGTCGAGCCGCCCGTCCGGCCGGATCCAGGTCCGCTTGTAGGCCAGCACGCTCGGGTTGGACCCGCCGAGCTCGACGAAGTCGCCTTCGGCGAACGCGTGGTGCTGCTTGCGGACCTCGATCATCCGCCGCGTCCAGTTGAGCAGCGACGACGCGCTGTCCCGCTGGGCCTCGACGTTGATCGCCTGGTACCCGTAGACCGGGTCCATGATGACCGGCAGGTAGATCCGGCCCGGGTCGCAACCCGAGAAACCGGCGTTGCGATCGGGCGTCCACTGCATGGGTGTGCGCACCGCGTCGCGGTCACCCAGCCAGATGTTGTCGCCCATTCCGATCTCGTCACCGTAGTACAGAACGGGTGACCCGGGCAGCGAAAGCAGCAAAGCCGTGAACAACTCGAGCTGGTTGCGGTCGTTCTCCAGCAGCGGCGCCAGGCGGCGGCGGATGCCGATGTTCGCCTTCATCCGCGGGTCCTTGGCGTACTCCGCGTACATGTAGTCGCGCTCTTCGTCGCTGACCATCTCCAGCGTCAGCTCGTCGTGGTTGCGCAGGAAGATGCCCCACTGCGCGCCGTCCGGGATCTTCGGCGTCTGGGCCAGGATCTCCGAGATCGGGAAGCGGGACTCCCGGCGCACGGCCATGAAGATGCGCGGCATCAACGGGAAGTGGAACGCCATGTGGCACTCGTCGCCGCCGGTGGCCGGGTCGCCGAAGTACTCGACCACGTCGGAGGGCCACTGGTTCGCCTCGGCCAGCAGGACCCGGCCCGGGTACTCGTCGTCGACGACCTTGCGGCAGCGCTTGAGGAACTCGTGCGTGCGCGGCAGGTTCTCGCAGTTGGTGCCCTCCTGTTCGAACAGGTAGGGGACCGCGTCCAGGCGGAAGCCGTCGATGCCCAGGTCCAGCCAGAACCGCAGGACGTCGAGCATGGCCTCCTGCACGTCCGGGTTCTCGTAGTTGAGGTCGGGCTGGTGGGAGAAGAAGCGGTGCCAGTAGAACTGGCCGCGCACCGGGTCGTACGTCCAGTTCGACGTTTCCGTGTCCACGAAGATGATGCGCGCGTCGGCGTAGCGCGAGTCGTCGTCGCTCCAGACGTAGTAGTCGCCGTAGGGCCCGTCGGGGTCGGACCGCGACTGCTGGAACCACGGGTGCACGTCCGAGGTGTGGTTGAGGACGAGGTCGGTGATCACGCGGATACCGCGCCGGTGGGCCTCGTCGAGGAGGTAGACGAAGTCCTCGACCGTGCCGAACTCCGGCAGCACCGCGCGGAAGTCGCTGATGTCGTACCCGCCGTCGCGCAGCGGCGAGGCGTAGAAGGGCGGCAGCCAGAGGCAGTCGACGCCGAGCCACTCCAGGTAGTCGAGACGGCCGGCCAGGCCGCGCAGGTCGCCGGTGCCGTCGCCGTTGGAGTCGGCGAACGCGCGCACCAGCACCTCGTAGAAGACAGCGCTCTTGTACCAGTGCGGGTTGTCCGGGGCCTGTTTCGCGTGCTTGAAGTCGTCGGCCTGCGGCTCGACGAGCATCCCGTCGGGGGTCATCGCCTCACCGGTGTGCGGGATGCCCTCCAGACCGAGCGCCGCGTCGGGCCGGGCGTCTTCGTCCATGAACTCCACCTCTCCCCACCTCATCCGGGTGCGTTCGACTACCCCGGCGCCGGTCGGTGCGCGGGGTTCTCCGTGGAAAAACCGTGTTGTGTCGGGGCCGGATCAGTCGCGGCCGGCCAGGCGCCGCTGGAGGCCGACGACGTGCGCGACCGAACGCCAGGGTTCGAGCCGCACGTAGTTCGCCTGGCCCCAGTCCCAGGTCTCGCCGGTGACCTCGTCGTGCGCGATCAGCCGCTCGTGCCAGTCGAAACCGAGCGCGGCCAGGTCGAGCCAGAGGGTCCCCTCCTGGGCCTGGTGCGGATCCAGGGTCACCACCACGACGACGGTGTCGCCCGTCGCCGGATCCTGCTTGGAATACGCCAGCAGCGCCGGGTTGTCCACGTGGTGGAACCGCAGCGTGCGCATCTGCTGCAGCGCGGGGTGGGCGCGGCGCACCGAGTTGAGCTTCGTCAGCCACGGCTCCAGCGAGCGGCCCTCCGCCAGCGCCTGGTCGAAGTCGCGCGGGCGCAGCTCGTACTTCTCCGAGTTGAGGTACTCCTCGCTGCCCTCGCGCACCGGCTCGTGCTCGTACAGCTCGTAACCGGAGTAGACGCCCCAGGTCGGCGACAGGGTCGCGGCGAGCGCGGCGCGCAGCGCGAACATGGCCGGGCCGCCCTTCTGCAGCGACTCGTGCAGGATGTCCGGCGTGTTGACGAACAGGTTCGGCCTGCCGACGTCCCAGTGCTCGACCAGGTCGACACCGAACTCGGTCAGCTCCTCCTTCGTCGTGCGCCAGGTGAAGTAGGTGTAGGACTGGGTGAAGCCGAGCTTGGCCAGGCCCCACAGGCGGGCCGGGCGCGTGAAGGCCTCGGACAGGAACAGCACGTCCGGGTGCGCGTCCTTCACGGTCTTGATCAGCCAGGCCCAGAAGTCCGGCGGCTTGGTGTGCGGGTTGTCGACCCGGAAGATGCGGACCCCGTGCGAAACCCAGTGCAGCACCACACGCAGCACCTCGGCGTAGATGCCCTCGGGGTCGTTGTCGAAGTTGATCGGGTAGATGTCCTGGTACTTCTTCGGCGGGTTCTCGGCGTAGGCGATGCTGCCGTCCGGGCGCGTGGTGAAGAACTCCGGGTTCTTCAGCACCCACGGATGGTCCGGGGCGGCCTGCAGCGCCAGGTCGAGGGCGACCTCCAGGCCCAGCTCGGTGGCGCGGGCGACGAAGTCGTCGAAGTCGTCGATGGTGCCCAGCTGCGGGTGGACCGCGTCGTGGCCACCCTCGTCGGATCCGATGGCCCACGGCGAGCCGACGTCGGTCTCGTCCGGGGTGAGGGTGTTGTTGCGCCCCTTGCGGTTCACGCGGCCGATGGGGTGGATCGGCGGCAGGTAGACGACGTCGAAACCCATGCGCGCGATGCGGTCCAGGGCCTTGGCCGCGGTCTGGAAGGTGCCGTGCACGGGACGGCCTTGCTCGTCCCAGCCGCCGGTGGAGCGGGGGAAGAACTCGTACCAGGACCCGAACGCGGCGCGTTCCCGGTCGACCCAGATGCGCATCGGCTTGCCCTTGGTGACCAGCTCGCGCACCGGGTACTCGTGCATGATCCGGTCCACGTCGACCGACAGCGCGGGGCCGACGCGCTCGGCGAGGTAGCGGTCGGTGTCGCGCAGGGCGTGCGCGGCGCTGGTGAGCAGGGCGCGCTCGCGGCGGCGGTCCGGGCGGCGGGAGACGCGGTCCAGCAGGCGGGCGCCGGTCTCCAGGTCGTTGGCCAGCTCGGTGGCGTCCTGCCCGGCGGCCACCTTGACCTTGACGGCGTGCTTCCAGGTCGACCAGGGGTCGCTCCAGGCGTCGACGCGGAAGGTCCACAGGCCCTCGGCGTCCGGGACGATGACCGCGCCGAAGCGGTCCAGACCAGTGCCCTGCTCGGTCATCCGGGTGCGGCGGGAGATCCGGTCGTGCGGGCCGCGCCAGGACACCGTGGCGGCGACCGCGTCGTGACCCTCCCGCCAGACCGTCGCCGAGATCGGAACGTGTTCCCCCACCACCGCTTTCGCCGGGTAGTGGCCACAGCTGACCGCTGGGGTCACGTCGTCGATGCCGAGCCGGCCGGTCATCGGCAGCGCCCCTCTCACCGTTGTTGTCGAATATGCAGCCCCACCCGACGGCCCGGTGGGGACGTACAGGTCTTCGGAAGGAGGTACCCAGCTGCGAACGTGCGCAAACTACCGCCTCGGGTGTCACTCTCCGTCGGCGGGCCACGTGTGTCCAGTGTGGTCATCGACTGGTAACCCACGCGTCACGGCGTGGTTCGCTTCGGCGCCTTCCACGCGCACTTTCGACCCCTCAACGGCGTTCAGGCAAGTCGGGTAACACCAACGGGCGTCAGCTCGGAAGGGCTTGCCACGCCTGGGATCGGGGTGCCCCGTCGTACCCGTCGGTAACCCTGGGGGCGCTGGTCTGTTCCGGTGGGCGTGGAGGGGTGCGGGTGGTGCTGGTTGGTGGGGAAGGGGGATCGGGCGGTGGTTGCCGGGGTGGTCACGCTCCGGCGTGGGCGGATGGTGCTCGCCTCGCCTGCACCGCCTGTGGCGCCGCGCCCGCAAGAGGGGAGCGCGGCGCTGGCGTTCGCGGTGCCACCTGCCGCCACACGTGTCGCCGCGCGGCGTGCTCCTGCCGCACGGTGCTCCACCTCTGTGACAGCGCTCGGCCGGTCTACCTCGGCGTGATGTCGCGGGGGGCGCGGAGCAGCAGCAGCGCCCTCGCGGGCAGGGTCAGCCTGCTGCCGGGCGTGAGGGCACCCGGGGTGGCTGGGCTGCCGTCCGGTGTCGTGGTGTCCAGGGTCGGCTTCAGGGTCGCGCCGAACTCCGGGCCGGGCAGGGTGACCTTCACGGGCTCGTCGCCGGAGTGGAGGATCAGCAGCCACGAGTGGTCGGCGATCAGTTCGCCCTCACGGGTGCGGGACTGGCTGTTCGACCCGTCGATCCACATCATCAGCGTGCGGCGGCCGCCGTCGAACCAGTCCTCCTCCGTCATCTCCTCGCCGTCGGGGCGGAACCAGATCAGGTCGGGCCGCCCAGTGGGCGTCGTGCGGCCTTCGAAGAACTCGGGCTGCCTGAGGGCGGGGCTCGCGGCCCGCAGGTGCACCAGCCGTCGCGTGAAGGCCAGCATCGCGGTCGCGTCCGGGTCGCCGGACCAGTCCAGCCACGACGTCTCGTCGTCCAGGCAGTACGCGTTGTTGTTGCCGCCCTGGGTGCGCCACAGCTCGTCACCCGCGACGAGCATCGGGGTGCCCGTCGACAACAGCAGCGTCGCGAGCAGGTTGCGCGCCTGCCTGGCCCGCAGCTGCCGGATCTCCGGATCGTCGGTCTCGCCCTCGGCGCCGTGGTTCCACGAGCGGTTGTCGTTCGTCCCGTCGCGGTTGTCCTCGCCGTTGGCCTCGTTGTGCTTTTCGTTGTAGGACACCAGGTCCCGCAGCGTGAAGCCGTCGTGAGCGGTGATGAAGTTGACCGACTGCCACGGGCGGCGCAGGTTGTGGTCGTACAGGTCCGACGACCCGGACAGCCGGAACGCCAGGTCGTCCACGCCCACCGCGCCGCGCCAGAAGTCGCGCACCGTGTCCCGGTAGCGGCCGTTCCACTCCGCCCACTGCGCCCCGAAGTCGCCGACGCGGTAGCCGTGGCCGGTCACGTCCCACGGCTCGGCGATCAGCTTGCACCGGGACAGCACCGGGTCGGTGGTGATCGCGGTGAGCAGCGCCGAGTCGCGGTCGAACGCGCCGCCGCCGGGCCGCCCGAGCGTACTGGCCAGGTCGAACCGGAACCCGTCGACACCCATCTCGGTCGCCCAGTACCGCAGCGAGTCGGTGACCAGCCGGATCACCGTCGGCGAACGCGGCTCCAGCGTGTTGCCGCAGCCGGTCAGGTCGATGACGTTGCCGCGGCCGGCGTGCAGGTAGTAGGCCGGGGCGTCCAGCCCGCGGAAGGACAGGGTGGGCCCGTCCAGGCCGCCCTCGCAGGTGTGGTTGAAGACCACGTCGAGAATGACCTCGATGTTGGCCGCGTGCAGGGCGGCGACCATGGTGCGGAACTCGGCGACCTCGCGCCCCGGCTCGCTCGCGTACCCGGCGTGCGGCGCGAAGTACCCCAACGGCGAGTACCCCCAGTAGTTCTTCCGCCCGGTGCGCACCAGGTAGGGCTCCTCGGTGAACCAGTGCACCGGCAGCAGCTCCACCGCGGTCACCCCGAGCCGCACCAGGTGCTCGATCGCCGCCGGGTGCGCCAGGCCCAGGTAGGTGCCGCGCAGGTTCGCCGGGATCTCCGGGTTGCGCTGCGTGAAGCCCTTCACGTGCATCTCGTAGATGACCGACTCCTCGAACGGCACCTCGGGCTTCACGCCCGTGTCCGGGCCGCCGTGCGAGGTGACCACCGACAGCGGCACGCTGCCCAGCGAGTCGACCTTGGAGCGCCGGTGGTGCATCGGGTCGCCCGCGTGGCCGAGCGCGGCGGTCAGGTCGGTGAGGGCGCCGGTGATGCGGGTGGCGTACGGGTCGACGAGGATCTTGTCCGGGTTGCAGCGCAGGCCGCGCGACGGGTCGTACGGGCCGTGCACGCGGTAGCCGTACTTCTGGCCCGACGTCACGCCGGGCACCAGGCCGTGCCACACGCCGAAGGTGCGCTCGGTGAGCTCGACCCGGCGTTCGGAGCCGTCCTCGCTGATCAGGCACACCTCGACGGCGTCGGCGACGGTCGAGGTGACGGCGAACCGGACGCCCCCGCCCTCCGGGTGCGCGCCCAAGGGGAAGGGGCGCCCGGCGAGGACGAGGTTGTCGGTGGCAGGTCGGATGGCCATGCCCCGATTCTCCCAGCACCCCCCGACAGTTTCGTCACCGCCGAACGGTGTTGATCAGGTGGGGGTGCCGGAGCCGGTAGTGACGGCGGGTGGCCGCGGCAAGGGGACGAGGGTTGGTTCGCGCAGGTCGGTGGCTTCTGCGCGGGGGGATGGGTGGCGGGTAGGTGGGGCTGGTCGCGGGGGTGGTGAGGGTTTGGTCACCGCCGCAGAGTGTTGATCAGGTGGGGTGCGGGGGGTGTGGGGTTTGTCAGCGCACGTCGGTGCCTTCTGTGCGGGCGGATGGTGGTCGGTAGGTGGGGCGGCCGGGTGGGTGGTGACCGGGTGTGGCGGGTCGGCGGGTTCGCCCAGGCCGGCAGCCCCTTCGGCGGGGATGGATGGCAGGGCGGTGGGCTGACCGCGCGGGGCGGTGCGGGTTTGGTCACCGCCGGGCGGTGGCGGTCGGGCAAGCCCGCGGGCGGTCGGTGACCTGGCGTGATCAGCCGAGCGTGTCGATCAGGACGAACGTGTCCGGGGGCAGGTGGGTGGCCGTGGCGTCGCCCCACGAGAGCAGCACCTGGCCCGCCGGTTCGCCCAGGTCGGCGGCCTCGGGGCCGAAGTTGCACACCAGCCGCAGGGCGCCGCGGTCGAGCACCAGGAGCGGGCCGTCCGCGCGGACCTCGAACCGGTCCAGCCAGGGGTCCGCCAGCTCCGGCCGGGACCGGCGCAACGCGATCAGCGACCGGTACAGGTCGAGTACCTCGCGGTGCCCCTCCTTGCCCGGTTCGGACCAGTCCAGCCGCGAGCGCTCCACCGTCGCCGGGTCCATCGGGTCCGGCACCTCGGCCTCGCCCCAGCCGTGGCGGGCGAACTCGCGGCGGCGGCCCGTCCGGACGGCCTCGGCCAGCTCCGGGTCCGGGAACGACGCGAAGAACTGCCACGGCGTGCGCGCCGCCCACTCCTCGCCCATGAACACCATCGGCGTGTACGGCGAGCAGAACACGATCGCCGCGCCGCAGGCCAGGCGCCCGAGCGGCACCGAAGCGGACAGCCGGTCGCCGGTGGCCCGGTTGCCGATCTGGTCGTGGTTCTGCAGGTAGATCAGGAACCGGTGCCCGGGCACCGTCCGCGTGTCGACCGGCCGCCCGTGCGTCCGCTCCCGGAACGACGACCACGTGCCGGCGTGGAAGAACGCCTGCCGCAGCGTCTTCTCCAGCGCCCCGGCCGCGCCGAAGTCGGCGTAGTACCCGCTGGTCTCCCCGGACAGCGTCACGTGCAGCGCGTGGTGCAGGTCGTCGCACCACTGGGCGTGCAGCCCGTACCCGCCGCCCCCGCGCGCGGTGACCAGCCGCGGGTCGTTGAGGTCGGACTCGGCGATCAGCGTCAGCGGCCGCCGCACCGCCGCCGACAGCGCCTCCACCTCCACCGCCAGCTCCTCCAGCAGGTGCGTGGCCCGCCGGTCGCTCAGCGCGTGCACCGCGTCCAGCCGCAACGCGTCGACGTGGAAGTCGCGCAGCCAGCCGAGCGCGTTGTCCAGCACGTACCGGCGGACCTCGTCGGAGCCCTCGCCGTCCAGATTGAGGCCTGGACCCCAGTCGTTGCTGCCTGCGAAGTACGGACCGAACCGGTCCAGGTACGCCCCGGACGGCCCGAGGTGGTTGTAGACGACGTCGAGCACCACGGCCAGGCCGCGCGCGTGGCAGGCGTCGACGAACCGCTTGAACCCGTCGGGCCCGCCGTAGGGCTCGTGCGCCGCGCCCCACAGCACACCGTCGTAGCCCCAGCCGTCGGTGCCGTCGAACGAGTTGACCGGCAGCACCTCGACGAACGTGACGCCGAGGTCGACGAGGTGGTCCAGCCGCCCGATCGCGGCGTCGAAGGTGCCCTCCGGGGTGAACGTGCCGACGTGCAGCTCGTAGATCACGCCGCCGGGCAGCGCCCGCCCGGTCCACGACCCGTCGGTCCAGTCGAACGCGGAGTGGTCGTAGATCCGCGACGGCCCGTGCACGCCCTGGGGCTGCCACGACGACCGCGGATCGGGAAGCGCCTTCTCGTCGTCGTCGAGCACGAACGCGTAGTCGGCGCCCGGCGGCGCGGGCACGTCGGAGAACCACCAGCCGCCGCCACCGGCCGTCATCTCGTGATCGGCGCCGCCGGTGCGCACGCGCACTCGCGAGACGGCGGGCGCCCACACCCGGAAGGTCATGACTCTCCTCGCACCAGCAACGCGACCGGATAACGCGCGAGCATTTCCGACAGCTCGCCGGTGACCGCCGCGCCGGTGATCGCGTCCGTCCACTCACCGGCGGGCAGCGGCAGCACCGTGCCGCGCCAGCCGCCGCTCTCGGCCAGCCCGACGGGCAGCCGGGTGGCCACCGTGATCAACCCGGTGCGCTCGAAGGCGACCACGTGCGCCGCGGCCGGGCCCTCGGCGTGTAGGCGGCGGTAGCCGGTGAACAGCTCGGGGGAGTCCCGGCGCAGGGTCAGCGCCCGGTGCACGACGAGCAGCTTCGCCGCGCCGGAGGAGTCGACCGGCGGCAGCCACCCGCCCTCGATCTCCTCCAGCAGCGCGGCCCGCAGCGCGTAGTCGACCGGCCGCCGGTTGTCCGGGTCGACCAGCGAGAAGTCCCACAGCTCGGTGCCCTGGTAGACGTCCGGCACGCCGGGCGCGGTGAGCTGGATCAGCTTCTGCGCCAAGGAGTTCGACCACCCCGGTTCACGCACCCGCGCCACGAACGACTCGACCTCGGCCGCCAGGTCCGCGTCGCCGAGGACCTCGTCCGGCCACGCCGCGACCGCTTTCTCGAACTCCTCGTCGTGGTCGGTCCAGGTGGTGCGGAGCTTGCTCTCCTTGGCCGCCTTGTCCAGGTAGTCCCGCAGCCGCTCCGGCGTGATCGGCCAGGCGCCCACCAGCGTCTGCCAGGCCAGCAGGTTCAGCGACGGCTCGTCGATGCCGCGCCGTCCGGTCCACCGCCGGACCGCGTCGGCGAACTCGCCGGGCACCTCCGACAGCACCGCCAGCCGCGCCCGCACGTCCTCGGACCGCTTGGTGTCGTGCGTGGTCAGGGTGGTCATCGCCGCGGGCCAGCCCGCCTCGCGGGCGGCGGCCATCGCGTGGAAGGCGTCCACGGAGGCGCCGAAGTCGTTGGGGGAGCCGCCGACCTCGTTGAGCGCGGCGAAGCGCGTGTAGCGGTAGAAGGTGGTGTCCTCGGTGCCCTTGGCGACCACCATCCCGGAGGTCTGCTGGATGCGGGTGGCCAGCTCGCCGTGCGGGTCCTCCCGCACCTGGAAGTCCAGCGCGTCGATCGCCTCGGACAGGTCGGGGCGCGCCGCGCGGGCAGCGGCGATCGCGGCCGCCCAGTGCGCCTCGCCCTCGGGCAGGTAGGACCGGTACACCGGGAACGCGACCATCGTCTCGGCCACCGCTCCCTGCGCCGCCTCCGGCTCCACGCCGCGCACCAGCGCGGCGATCCGGCGCACCTCGGCCACCAGGATGCGGTCGGTCACCAGCCGCCGGGCCCTGTCCTCGACCTCGTGGTAGTCCACCGGCTGGCCCAGCGACCGCGCCAGCTCGGTCAGCGGCGCCTCGCCCGCCGGGTCGACGAACAGCCCGGTGATCTCGCGCAGCGCGTCATAGCCGGTGGTGCCGTCGACCGGCCAGCTCTGCGGCAGGTCCTCGCCCGGGTGCAGGATCTTCTCCACCACGAGCCACGCCTCCGGCGCGCCGGCGCGCAACATCCGCATGTAGCCGCCGGGGTCGGCCAGGCCGTCCGGGTGGTCCACGCGCAGGCCGGTGACGTCGCCCTCGGCGACCCAGCGCAGCACCTCGCCGTGGGTGGCGTGGAAGACGTCGGGCAGCTCGACCCGCACCGCGGCGAGCGTGGTGATGTCGAAGAAGCGGCGGTAGTTCAGCTCCGCGTTGCCCCGCCGCCAGCCCACCAGCTCGTAGTGCTGCCGCGCGTGCACCTCCTGCGGGCTGCCCTCGCCGGTGCCCGGCGCGATCGGGAACCGGTGCTCGTAGTAGACGAGTTCGTCGCCGTCGACCCGCAGCTCCGCCACGTCGGCATCGTCGCCGAGGACGGGCAGCAGCACCTTGCCGCGCCGCCAGTCGATGTCGAAGTAGTCGGCGTGCGCCGAGCCGGGGCCGTTCCGCAGCACGTCCCACCACCACGGGTTCGCCTTCGCGACCTCGACCGCCATGTGGTTGGGCACGATGTCCACGACGAACCCGAGCCCCGCGTCCCGCAGCCGCTTCGCCAGCTCCCGCCGCGCGTCCTCGCCGCCCAGCTCCGGCCGCGCCCGCGTCGGGTCGACCACGTCATAGCCGTGGGTGGACCCCGGCGTCGCGTCCAGCACCGGGGAGGCGTACAGCGCGCCGACGCCGAGCTTGCGCAGGTACGGGATGCGGTCGGCGGCGTCGGCGAAGGTGAACTCCGGGCGCAGCTGGACCCGGTAGGTGGCGGAGGGTCTCATGCGTCCACCCGCTGCAGCACCACGAGCGAACGAGCGGGCAGGTTCATCGTGCCGCCGGCGGCCACCGGCTCACCCGGCTCCTCCGCGACCGTCCCGGCCTCGGTGTCGACCACCACCGCCCAGCCCGCGCCGTAGTCGGCGTTCGGCAGGGTCAGTTCGATGTCCTCGTAGTGCGCGTTGAACGCCAGCAGGAACGAGTCGTCGGTGACCTTCATGCCGCGCGGGTCGAGGTCGTTGATGCCCTCGCCGTTGAGGAACGCGACGATGGCCTTGCCGAAGCCGTCGTCCCAGTTCTGCTCCTTCATCTCCTCGCCGGAGGGCGTGAACCAGGCGATGTCGCGCAGCTCCTCGCCCTTGCCGATCGGCTTCCCGGCGAAGAAGCGGCGGCGCCGGAACACCGGGTGCTTCTTGCGGAACGCGGTCAGCGCGGCGGTGAACTCGACCTGGTCGGCGTTGGCCTTGGCGAGCGACCAGTCCATCCAGGAGATCTCGTTGTCCTGGCAGTAGACGTTGTTGTTGCCCTGCTGGGTGCGGCCCATCTCGTCGCCGTGCAGCAGCATCGGCACGCCCTGCGACAGCAGCAGGGTGGCGAGCATGTTGCGGCGCTGCTTGGCCCGCAGCGCCAGCACCTCTTCGTCGTCGGTCTCGCCCTCGACGCCGCAGTTCCACGAGCGGTTGTCGTCGGCGCCGTCCCGGCCGTCCTCGCCGTTGGCCTCGTTGTGCTTGTTGTTGTAGGACACCAGGTCCTGCAACGTGAAGCCGTCGTGCGCGGTGACGAAGTTGATCGAGGCGTACGGGCGGCGGCCGTCGTCCTGGTACAGGTCGGACGATCCGGTGAGCCGGGAGGCGAACTCGCCGAGCGTGGCGGGCTCGCCGCGCCAGAAGTCCCGCACGGTGTCCCGGTACTGGCCGTTCCACTCCGTCCACAGTGGAGGGAAATTGCCGACCTGGTAGCCGCCCGGCCCGACGTCCCACGGCTCGGCGATCAGCTTGACCCGGCTCACCGTCGGGTCCTGCTGCACCAGGTCGAAGAACGTGGACAGCCGGTCGACGTCGTAGAACTCGCGGGCCAGGGTGGCCGCGAGGTCGAAGCGGAACCCGTCGACGTGCATCTCGGTGACCCAGTACCGCAGCGAGTCCATGATGAGCTGCAGCGTGTGCGGGTTGCGCACGTTGAGCGAGTTGCCGGTGCCGGTGTAGTCCATGTAGTACTGCGGCTCGTCCTCGACCAGCCGGTAGTAGGCCTGGTTGTCGATGCCGCGCATGGACAGCGTCGGGCCGAGGTGGTTGCCCTCGGCGGTGTGGTTGTAGACGACGTCGAGGATGACCTCGATGCCTGCCTCGTGCAGGGCCTTGACCATGCCCTTGAACTCCTGCACCTGGCCGGCCTGCTCGGGCAGCGCCGCGTAGCCCTCGTGCGGGGCGAAGAAGCCGATCGTGTTGTAGCCCCAGTAGTTGCGCAGGCCCTTCTCGGCCAGGCCGTGGTCGGTGATGAACTGGTGCACCGGCATCAGTTCGATCGCCGTGACGCCGAGCTTCGTGAGGTGGTCGATCACCGCGGGGTGTGCGAGCCCGGCGTAGGTGCCGCGCAGCCGCGAGGGCACCTCCGGGTGGTTCATCGTGAGGCCGCGGACGTGCGCCTCGTAGATCACCGTCTCGTTGTACGGCGTGCGCGGCGGCCGGTCGTCACCCCAGTCGAAGAACGGGTTGACCACCACCGCGTGCGGGACGTGCGCCGCGGAGTCCGCGTCGTTGCGCTCGTCCGGCGAACCGAACGGGTAGGCGAACAGCGCCTCGTCCCAGTCGACGTGTCCGGCGATCGCCTTGGCGTACGGGTCGATCAGCAGCTTGTTCGGGTTGCAGCGCAGGCCGCGTGACGGGTCGTACTCGCCGTGCACGCGGTAGCCGTAGCGCTGGCCGGGGCCGACGCCGAGCAGGTACCCGTGGTGGACGAAACCGTCGACCTCGGTCAGGCGGTGCCGCTCCTCGGTGCCGTCCTCGTTGACCAGGCACAGCTCGACGTGATCCGCGACTTCCGAGAAGACGGCGAAGTTGGTGCCCACACCGTCGTAGGTGGCACCCAGCGGGTAGGGCAATCCGGGCCAGGGCGGCACAGGTTCTCCTCTTTGCGTTCGCGAGCCGTGTTCCGACGTGTGCCCAATCTAGCGGTCTTCAAGCACTTCGCCCGGTGAACGGGCGCGCGGCGCGCAATTCCTTCACGAAGTGGCGCAGTCGTGCGTCCGCGAAGAACTCCTCCACGGTGACGGGCAAGGGAATCCGCCAGTTCGGGTACTCGTCCGTCGTGCCGGGCAGGTTGGGCTGCCGCACCTCGCCGACCACGTCGGCGGGCGCGGTCAGCAGCAGCCGCGACGCGGCCGACGCGAGCAGGGTGTGCAACGCCGCCACCGGGTCGTCGTCCGGGATGCCCTGCGCCCGCGCGAACGCGAGCAGGTCGGCGCGCTCGGTCTCCGCGGCGGCTCGTTCCTCCTCCGCGGGCCCGTCGAGCAGTCCCAGTTCGGCCCGCACCCGCACGTGCTCGCCGGCGAGCCAGCCGGCGACGGTCGGCAGGTCGTGCGTGGTGATGCTCGCCATCGCGTCGGCGTCCCACTCCGCGGGCGGCACGAAGGGGTGGCCGGGCGAGTCGTAGTCGCGCTGGAACCAGAGCACCGCGGAGCTGAGCACCCCGCGCTCGTGCAGGGTCTTGGTCACCGCGGCCTCGACCGTGCCCAGGTCCTCGCCCACGACGACCGCTCCCGCGCGGTGCGCCTCCAGCGCCAGGATGCCGAGCATCGCCTCGGCGTCGTAGTGCACGTAGGTGCCGCGCGACGGCGGCTCGCCCGGCGGGATCCACCACAGCCGCCACAACCCGGCGACGTGGTCGATCCGGATGCCGTCGGCGTGCCGCAGGACGCCGCGGATCACGTCGCGGAACGGCGCGTAACCGAGTTCGGCGAGCCGGTCCGGGCGGAACGGCGGCAGGTTCCAGTCCTGGCCCTGCTGGCTGAAGGCGTCCGGCGGCGCGCCCACGGTCACCCGCGCGGCGAACGCGTCGCCCAGCGCCCAGGTGTCCGCGCCGCCCGGGTGCACGCCGACCGGCAGGTCGTGCACGATGCCCACCGGCATGGCGGCGGCCGCCTCGCGGGCGCGGCCGAGCTGGTCCTCGCACAGCTGCTGCAGCCAGCCGTGGAAGGCGATCCGGTCGGCCAGCTCCGCGCGGGCGGCGGCGACCTCCGGGCCGTGCGGGTCGCGCAGCGGCTCCGGCCACTCGCGCCAGTCCGGGCCGTGCCGTTCGGCCAGCGCGCAGAAGGTCGCGAAGTCGTGCACGGCGTCCTCCAGCGGCGCCGGCTCGTGCAGCGGCCACAGCAGTTCCAGCGCGGCCAGCTTGGCGCTCCAGACCGCGTCGTAGTCGATCAGGTCCGTGTTGTCCGGCCGCAGGGCCAGCACCCGGGCACGCAGGTCGTCGTCCGCGCGCGCGAACTCGGGCGTGTCGGTGATCCGGAGGTAGAGCGGGTTGGCGTAGCGGCGGCTCGCCGGCGAGTACGGCGAGCGCTCGACCGGGTGAACCGGGCTGATCGCCTGCACCGGGTTGACCAGCAGCACGCCGGCGCCCAGCTCGGCGGCCGAGCGGCGGGCGAACTCCGCCAGGTCGCCGAAGTCCCCGGCGCCCCACGACCGCTCCGAGCGCAGCGCGTAGAGCTGCAGCATCCAGCCCCAGGCCGGGGGCACCTCGGGCAGGCGGTGCGGCACGACGGCGAGGACCACGTCCTGCTCGGCGGTCTCGACGCGGTGCCAGCCCAGCGGCAGATCGGCGGGAAGCATCCGGCCGATCTCCCGGCGGGTGCCGTCCTCCAAATGCAGGACAGCGGGCCCGCCCGCGTCGTGTTCGGTACCTTCTCGCAGCACGAGCGTCGGGGGCAGCACCGTGGCCGCCCGGCGTTCGCGGACCGCGGCCAGCTCGCGGCGGATCGCGTCCGGCCCGGAGGCGTCCACCCCGAACTGGGCGAGAACGGCGACGACGACGTCCGGCTCGACCTCGACCTCGCGTTGCTCGGCGTTCTCGTACCGGGTGGCCACTCCGTAAGCGTGCGCGAGGGCGGTCAGGTCGGTTTCCACCCGTTCAGGATCCCGGTCCCGGCCGGGGGCCGCCACACGACGAGACGAGGAGAACGCATGGGGCGCTGGGCCGATCACGCGATCTGGTGGCACGTCTACCCGCTCGGCTTCACCGGCGCGCCCGCCGGGGCGCTCCCGGCAGGCAGCGAGCCGCAGCACCGGCTCCGGCGGCTGGAGAACTGGCTCGACTACGCCGTTGAACTGGGCTGTTCCGGTCTGATGCTGGGGCCGGTGTTCGCCTCCGAGACCCACGGCTACGACACGGTCGACCACTTCCGGATCGACCCGCGGCTGGGCGACGACGCCGATTTCGACCGCCTGGTCGCCGCCGCGCACGGCCGCGGACTGCGGATCGTGCTGGACGGTGTTTTCAACCACGTTTCGCGCGCCTTCGGGCATCCGGAGTGGTTCCGCCGCGAGGGCGCGGAGCACGCGGTGTTCGAGGGGCACGCGCACCTGGTGGCGCTGGACCACGCCCAGCCGGCGGTCGCGGACTACGTGGCGCGGGTGCTGGACCACTGGCTCGGCCGCGGCGTGTCCGGCTGGCGGCTGGACGCGGCGTACGCGGTGCGGCCGGAGTTCTGGGCGCGGGTGCTGCCCGGGGTGCGGCGCCGGCACCCGGAGGCGTGGTTCGCCGGCGAGGTGCTGCACGGCGACTACGCCTCCTACGTGGCGCGCGGCGGACTGGACACGGTGACGCAGTACGAGCTGTGGAAGGCGATCTGGAGCTCGCTGCACGACGGGAACTTCTTCGAGCTGTCCTGGGCGCTGAAGCGGCACGACGAGCTGATGGGCTCGTTCGTGCCGCAGACCTTCGTCGGCAACCACGACGTCACGCGGCTGGCGAGCCGCCTGACCGACGAGCGGCACCTGGCGCACGCGCTGGCGGTGCTGTTCACGGTCGGCGGCGTGCCCAGCGTCTACTACGGCGACGAGCAGGCCTTCCGCGGCGTCAAGGAGGAACGGGAGGGCGGCGACGACGAGATCCGCCCGGAGTTCCCGGCCGACGCGGGGCAGCTCGCGCCCTACGGCTGGCCGGTGTACCGCCTGCACCAGCGGCTGATCGGGCTGCGGCGGCGGAACGCGTGGCTGGTGCGGGCGCGGACGGAGGTCGAGCACCTGACCAACCGGGCGATGGCGTTCCGCTCCCGCTCCGGCGACGAGGAGATCCTGACGCTGCTGAACACCAGCGACGACGCGTACCGGTTCCCGGTGGACATCGACGGGCTGCGGGTGCTCGACTCGTCCTCACCGGACGGGAAAGCGCCGCTGCCCACGCTGCCGCCGCACGGGTGGGCGGTGCTGGGCCGGGCGTCTCAGTAGTAGATCGGGCCGGGCATGCCGCCGCCGGCCGGGATGGCGTCGCCGGTGATCGCCGCGCTGCGCGGGGAGGCGAGGAACGTGACGACGTCGGCGACCTCGGCCGCGGTGACCATCCGCCCGATCGCGCTGCCGCGCCCGAGCAGTGCCTCGGCCTCCGCGGCGGTCACGCCACGGGCGCGCGCGACGTCCTCGATCATCGCCGGGGTGCGTTCGGTGACGGTCAGCCCGGGGTGCACGACCGTCACGTTGATCCCGTGCGGGCCGAGTTCGTCGGCGAGGTTCTTGGTCAGGGCGGCCACGCTCACGTTGCGGATCGAGCCGAACGGGCTGCCGGTGCGGCGCGCGTTGAGGCCGGAGACGTTCACGATCCGGCCCCAGCCGCGCTCGGCCATGTGCGGTGCGACGGCGCGCGCGAACCGGAGGTAGCCGAGCACCTTCGTCTCGATCTCGGCCCGCAGGTCGTCGTCCTCGAGAGCGGCGAGCGCGGTGGGTTTCGTGGGGTCGGCGGGTTGTGCCGCGGAGTTGACCAGGACGTCCACCCCGCCGAACTCCTCGACGGTGCGCGCGACCGCGGCGCGCACGGCCTCGTCGTCGGTGACGTCCGCGGGCACGGACAGCGTGTTCCCGCCGATCCGGGCGCGTGCTTCCGCGAGTACCCCCGCGTCGCGGGCGACGATCGCCACGTCGGCGCCCTCGGCGGTCAGCGCCTGCGCGACCGCGAACCCGATGCCCCGGCTGCCGCCGGTGACGATGGCCTTCTTCCCGCCCAGCCCGAGATCCATTCCCGGATTGAAGCAGAGCCGCGGACGCCGGGGCGGGGACTGTCCCGAAGGGGCGCTCAGGCGGTCTCTTCCGGGCGGCGCCGCTCGATCATGGTGTCCGGGGCCGACTCGGGAACCTCGGTGCGCAGGTCGGAGTCGCGCAGGACTTCCCGTGCCTGCGCCTCCGGGTCGGCGCTGCCGGCGTGTTCCTCTTCGGGCAGCAGGGTCGAGCGCGTCTCCGCGCGGTCGTCCACCGCGTTGCGCTCGTCGAACACCCGCGGCCGGTCGAGGTCGTGCTCGGCGCGGACGCGGTCCTCCTCGGCGGGCGACATCTCGGTGGCGCCCAGATCCAGTGGCTCTTCGTTGCGCGGTGTCACGCGGGTGGGCTACCCGATCACCGGGTCCGCCACACCCCGCGCGGCCCGGCGCGGCTCGACCGGCGGCCTGACGCGGCCCGGCGCGGCTCGACCGGCGGCCTGACGCGGCCCGGCGCGGCTCGACCGGCGGCGTGACGCGGCCCCGCGCGGCTCGACCGGCGGCGTGGCACGGTCAGGCACACGACCTTGATGCGGTACGGCGCGGCTCGGTCAGGCATGGGGCAGCTCGGCACGGCACGGCCTTGATGCGGTGCGGCGCGGTCCAGCACGGCCCGACTCGATGCGGCACGGGGCAGCTCGCCCCGATGCGGCACGCCGCGGTGCGGCTCGACCCAGCACGGTGTGCCGTGGTGCAGTGCGGCACAGCCCGCCCCGGCACTTCCCACCCCGGTGCGGCTCGGCCTGGCGCGGCCCAGGACGGTGTGGCGCGGTCCGGCACTGCCCGCTTCCGCGGGACGCTGCTCGGTGCGACGCTGCTCGGTGCGACGCGGCTCCGCTAGACGCGGTTCGGCGTGCCGCCGTTCAGCGCGGCCCGGCTGGCGGGCCCGGCTCGGTCCAGCCACCGCGCGACCCGGCTCGGTCCAGCCACCGCGCGACCCGGCTCGGTCCAGCCACCGCGCGGCGCGACTCGGCTGCCGCTGAGTGCGGTCCGGCGCGGTCCGGCGCGGTCGCGCCGCACCCAGATGCCCGTCACCGAAACCACCATGCGGCGATGAATGGACCGTTCACCGCTTCCAGCCGTCCAGCGGAGCAACCACCAGGACCAACCAGCCGAAACCCAAGGCGGCCGTCTGACGCTCCCCCACTGCGCCAGACGGCCAAGCCGGACCATACGCCCTCCGCAAGATCCATCGCTAAGAATTCGCTAAGTGCGGGGGCACCTTGTACTCGAAAGCGTCACCCCTCGTGACCCCGCGCAGCGTCCACCGGTAGCCCCAGCTCCACCATCTCCGCGAGGACCTCCGCGGGCGGCCGGGGGCTGACCCGCGAGTGCAGCTCCGCCGCCAGCCCGACCTGCAGGCGTGCGCCGTCGAGGTCGCCGTCGCGGCGGGAGAGCCGTCCCAGCGTCAACCGGCCGACCGCCTCCTGCAGCAGGAAACCCCGCAGCGACGCCAACTCGACCGCGGCGGACGCGTGCTTCCACGCCGCCCCGTCGTCGCCGAGGCCGAGGTACGACTCGGCCAGGTTGTTGAGCGACACGACCACATAGCTGTCGTCACCGAGGCGGCGGTCGATCTCCAGCGACGACAGCTGGTGCGCGATCGCCTCCGCGTACCAGCCCCGCGCCTTCTCCGCCTCCGCGCAGTTCGCCAGCGCCTGGCCCCGCAGCTCGTCCGTGCCCGCCGCCGAGGCCGCCTTCGTCAGGCACTCCACCGCCTCGTCGTGGCGACCGCAGCTGTTCAACGCGCACCCCAGGTGGATCATCGCGCACGTGCGGCTCCCCTCGTCCGCCGCGATCGCCAGCGCCGCGGACGCGTCCGCCAGCGCGTCGGCCCCCAGGTCGAACGTCAGGAACATCGCGCAGCGCGAGATCAACATCCAGAACCGCGCCCGCCGATCCCCGCTCGCCTCGGCCGCCGCCATCCCCAGCGCCACCAGCCGCCGCCACTCGTCCCACAGCGGGCGCACCACCCGGTACGTGTGCGCCACCCGCGCCAGCTGCCACACGTCCTCGTGCAGACCGGCCGCCGCCGCGGCCTCCAGCACGGCCAAGAGGTTCGGCCACTCGGCCACGAACCACGCCAGCGCGTCATCGAAACCGGACAACGCGGGCACCGGCACCTCGACGAACGAGAAGTCCAGCGGGTCCACGATCCGCAGCAACCGGCGGCGCGCCGCGTCAGCCGCCGCCTGGTAGTAGCGCACCGCCGGCCGCGGACTCGACGAACCAGCCAGTTCGCGCGCGTACAACCGCACCAGGTCGTGCCGCGTGAACACCTCCGGCGCGCTCTCGGTCAGCAGGTGGTGGGCCGCCAGCACCCGCAACCGTCGCCGCGCCTCCACGACCGGCACCCCGCACAACGCCGCCGCCACGAACGGACCGACCGCGGGCCCGGGAAACGCCCCCAGCGCCCGGAACATCGCCCGCACCTCGGCGGGCAGCCCCCGCACCGACACGTCCAGAGCCGCACGCACCCCGGCGTCGTCCACGTCCAGCGCGGCCAGCCGCGTCCGCTCGCTCGCCAGCTCGGCCACGAACTCCGGCACCGTCCACGCCGGACCGGCCGCCAGCCGCGCGCCCGCGATCCGCAGCGCCAGCGGCAGGTCCCCGCACGACCCCGCCACCTGCGAGTGGTACTCCTCGAACGCCCCGCCCGCGACGTCGGCGATGAGCCGCACCGAGTCCCGCCGCGCCAGCGGCTCCAGCGACCGCACCCGCGCACCGTGCGAAACGGTCAGCCCGTCCAGCCGCGCCCGCGAGGTCACCACCGCGACCGACCCCGGCCCCGGCGGCAGCAACGGCCGCACCTGCTCGGCCGACCGCGCGTCGTCCAGTACCACCAGCATCCGCCGGCCACCGGTGAGCGACCGGTACAACGCGAGCCGCTCCCCCTCCGGCTCCGGCACCTCGTCCGCGGGCACGCCGAGCCCGAGCAAGAACTGCGCCAGCACCTCCGCGGCCGGCACCGGCGCCTCGAACCCGCGCAACGCGGCGAACAGGACGCCGTCCGGGAACCTCGGCACCGCGCCGTGCGCCCACGACACGACCAGCGCGCTCTTGCCGATCCCGGGTGGCCCGGTGATCACGCCGACCGGCGCCACCTCGTCCAGCCAGGCCAGGTCCGCCGACCGCCCGGCCAGCAGCGGCACCGCGGGCGGCAGCTGCCGCGGCACCACCCGGCTCACGTCGATCGCCGACACGACCGGCGCCAAGTCGTCGTTCAGCACGTGTTCGTGCAGCGCCCGCAGGTCGGGCCCGAGGTCGAGGCCGAACTTCTCCGACGCCGCCCGCGCCG
Source organism: Amycolatopsis sp. NPDC006131 (assembly GCF_040614175.1). Lineage (NCBI taxonomy): Bacteria > Bacillati > Actinomycetota > Actinomycetes > Pseudonocardiales > Pseudonocardiaceae > Amycolatopsis > Amycolatopsis sp. NPDC006131. The sequence goes on along the minus strand of NZ_JBEXTX010000007.1, from coordinate 68,249 downwards.
CCTCCCGGTACACCTCGAGCGCGTCCGCCCGGCGCCCCGAGTGGTAGAGCGCTCGCATCAGCTGCCCGACCGTCCGCTCACGCCGCGGCTCCGCCCGGACGATCGTGGTCAGCTCGGCGATCAGCTCTTCGTGTCGTCCCAGCGCGAGGTCGGCGTCGACCCGGGCGCCGTGCACCGCGATCCGCAGGTCCGCCAGTTCCGGCGCGCGCACCGAGTCCGGCACCCCGCCCAGCTCCGGCCCCTGCCACAACGCCCACGCCTCGTGCAGCAGCGAAGCCCGTTCCACCAGCGGCGCGGCCTCGGCGCGCTCGAACAACGCGCGGGCGCGGTGGACGTCGACCAGCAGCGGGTCGACGTTCAGCCGGTAGCCGGGCGCGGCCGTGTCGATCCGGACCTCCGGCGTGCCGGCCGACCGCAGCACGCGCCGCAGCTGGGAGACGTTGCCGTGCACGATCGTCCGCGCCGTCGGCGGCGGGTCGTGGTCCCACAGCGCGTCGATCAGGTCGTCGAGCGCGACGATCCGGTTCGGCTGGAGCGCCAGCAACGCGAGCAGCCCGCGCACACCGGGACCGCCGATCGGCACCGGCCGGTCACCGGCGCACAGCTGCACCGGGCCGAGCAGCTGGACGCGCAAACCTTTGAGCACAGGCCCCTCCCCGAGCGCCGCGCCGGAGGAAACGAGTACGGCCCCGCACCATCAGTCCCGATCTGATGGTGCGGGGCCGCACTCGGTGAAACAAGTGACGGGGCCGGGTGCGCCTCGCCATCGCTACCGGCGTCACACGGGATTCACCCCGAGCAAGGAAGACCCATGCTGCCGCCGTTCGCAGTGGCGGCACTGTAACAGGGCGCGATGAAGCGGCTACACCCGACCCGCACTTCTTCCGGTGTCTACCGCGTCACAGGCGTGAAGTCCCGGCTGCCGATGAAGGTCGGCCGCGGCTTCGCCGCCGCGAACGGCTCGACGAGCGCGTTCTCGACGCTGTTGAACACCAGGAAGATGTTCGAGCGCGGGTACGGCGTGATGTTGTTGCCGGACCCGTGCATGATGTTGGAGTCGAACCACAGCGCCGAGCCCGCCGGCCCGGTGAACTGGTCGATCCCGTACTCCGCGGCGAGCTTGGTGATGTCGTTCTCGCTGGGAACGCCGATCTCCTGCTCCTTCAGCGACGACTTGTAGTAGTCGTCCGGGGTCTCGCCGACGCACGGGACGAACGTCCGCTGCGAGCCCGGCATGACCATCAGGCCGCCGTTGAAGGGGTAGTTGTCGGTCAGCGCGATCGAGCAGCTCACCGCCCGCGGACGCGGCATGCCGTCCTCGGCGTGCCAGGTCTCGAAGTCGGAGTGCCAGTAGAACCCGGTGCCCTTGAAACCCGGCATGTAGTTCACGCGGCTCTGGTGGATGTACACCTCGGAGCCGAGGATCTGCCGGGCGCGGTCGAGGACACGCGGGTCGCGCACGAGTTCGGCGATCAGCTCGCTGATCTTGTGCACCTCGAAGATGGACCGCACGCTGCCGGTCTTCTTCTCGGTGATGACCCGCTCGTCGGCCTTCAGCTGCTCATCGCTGGAGAGCCGGACGAGCTCCTGCCAGTAGCCCTGCACTTCGGCGGGCGAGAGCAGGCCCTCGACGATGTGGTACCCCTTCGCGTCGTGCGAAGCGAGTGTCGCCGCATCGATCGGGCCGTCGGCCTCACTGCCCCAGACAGTGGGGTCGACGCGATCGAAGGGCTCGGCCGGGGCAGGAACCCTGGTCGGGTAACTGTCCTCGACACCGGTTTCCATGATCGTCAAATCGGTTCGCCTCCTTTTATGCGTTGCCTTTCGGTAGGGGCCTCGCTCCGTGGTGGCTCAGGCGGACTTCTCGTCCGCCTCGTCCTCCTCGACGACGAGCGGGTACACGCCGTTCTCGTCGTGCACCTCCCGGCCGGTGACCGGCGGGTTGAAGACGCACACGGTCTTCATGTCGGTCTTCGGGCGGACCTGGTGCTTGTCGTGGTCGTTGAGGAGGTACAGGGAACCCGGCTTGAGCTGGAACGTCTCGCCGGTCGCCTTGTTGGTGATCTCGCCTTCGCCCTCGTAGACGAAGACCGCCTCGATGTGGTTGGCGTACCAGAAGTCGTTGACGGTCCCCGCGTACAGCGTGGTCTCGTGCACCGAGAAGCCGACCTTCTCCTTCGCCAGGATGATCCGCTTCGAGCGCCAGTTCGGCGTCTTGATGTCGGCGTCGGTGTCGGTGATCTCGTCGAGGGTCCGGACGATCAAAACTTATCCCCTTCTCGTTCTTCTCTACTTACCGAGCACGGCCTTGACGGAGGCGTCGATGATCTCCAGCCCCTCGCCGACCTCGGCGTCCGTGAGGGTCAGCGGCGGCAGCAGCTTCACCACCTCGCTGTCCGGCCCGGAGGTCTCCATGAGCAGGCCGCGTTCGAACGCGGCAGCGCAGACCCGACCGGCGAGTTCCCCGTTCTGGAACTCCAAACCGCGGGCGAGGCCGCGGCCCTTCGCGGTCAGCTCCGCTTCCGGGTAGGCGTCGACGAGGCCCTGCAGCGCCGCGCCGATGCGCTCGCCCTTGGCGCGGACGGACTTCTCCAGCTCGTCGTCGCTCCAGTAGGTGCGCATGGCCTCGGCGGCGGTGACGAACGCCGGGCTGATGCCGCGGAAGGTGCCGTTGTGCTCACCCGGCTCCCAGACGTCGAGGTCGGGGCGGATCAGGGTCAGCGCCATCGGGATGCCGTAGCCGGACAGCGACTTGGACAGGCACACCATGTCCGGCTTGATGCCGGCTTCCTCGAAGCTGAAGAACGGGCCGGTGCGGCCGCAGCCCATCTGCACGTCGTCGACGATCAGCAGGATGTCGTGCCGCTTGCACAGGTCGGACAGGCCGCGCAGCCACTCGATGCCTGCCGCGTTGATGCCGCCCTCGCCCTGCACGGTCTCGACGATCACCGCGGCCGGCTCGTTGAGCCCGCTGCCGGAGTCCTCGAGCAGCCGCTCGAAGTACAGGAAGTCCGGGTAGACGCCGTCGAAGTACTGGTCGTAGGGCATCGGCGTGGCGTGCACCAGCGGGATGCCCGCGCCGTGCCGCTTCATCGAGTTGCCGGTGACCGACAGCGCGCCGATGGTCATGCCGTGGAAGGCGTTGGTGAAGTTGATGACCGACTCGCGGCCGGTGACCTTGCGGGCCAGCTTCAGCGCGGCTTCGACGGCGTTGGCGCCACCGGGGCCGGGGAAGATGACCTTGTAGTCCAGCTCGCGCGGCTTGAGGATCTTCTCGTCGAGCGTCTCGAGCAGGTCGCGCTTGGCGACGGTGAACATGTCGAGCGCGTGCGTGACGCCGTCGCGCTCGATGTAGTCGATCAGCGCCTTCTTGAGCACGGGGTTGTTGTGCCCGTAGTTCAGCGCGCCGGCGCCGGCGAAGTAGTCGAGGTACGGGCGGCCGTCCTCGGCGTAGAGGCGGCTGCCCTGCGCGCGGTCGAACACGACCGGCCATCCCCGGCTGTAGCTGCGCACTTCGGATTCGAGCTTTTCGAAGATGCTCACTTTGGGTTTTCCCCTCACTGGTGCTTGTCGACAGCTAATCGCACGGGCGTCCTCGCCCAATTCCGCCGTTATCTCGGGAGCAGCGGCCCGATTCGGTAAAGGTCTTCCGGCTCGTGCCGTGTGCCGTCGTCCGGAAAGTCGGCCGAGCCGAACAGCTCGGTGCGCTCCAGCTCCGCTCCCCACCGTTCCGCGAAGGAGGTGAACAGGCGGATGGACGCTTTGTTGTCGGGCGTGATGGTGGTCTCCAGGTGACGCACCCCGTCGGCCACCAACCGCGTGAACAGGTTGTCGAGCAGGGCTCCGGCCAGCCCCTGCCCGCGTTGCGACGCGTCGACGGCGACCTGCCAGACGAGCGCGGTGTCCGGCGCCGTTGGTCGGCGATAAGCGATCACGAATCCGACCGCGTCACCGTCCACCCGCGCCACCACCGAGGTCTCGGCGAAATCGCGGCACCACAACAGATATGCATAAGGCGAGTTGAGATCGAGCTTCTGCGAATCGCGTGCGATTCGCCAAAGCGCAGCCCCGTCGGCCTTGGTCGGATTTTCGATCAAGTGCTTTCCGGACATGTCAAAACAACCTAACAGAGTTGTTTCCGTCGTTCAGCGCATCCTCGTGCGCACAGCCTGGCTACCTGCAACAACGACGAAACACACGTGAGAATGACAACAGAAAGCTGGCGCTGCGGAACCCAGGTGTGCTATAGCCCCTTACCTGGGTGGGGCCTTATCACGTAGAGCGCTCGTCCGGCGCTGCGCGTTACACGGTAGTGGCAGCGCTCACAGGACGCGAGTCCACTCGCCGGGATCGCATGCCGCCCAGAACCGGACGCCGAAGCGCGAAAGGCGCACGGTCCGGCGCACCAGCCGCGCGCGGCGCGCGGATTTCGCGGCCGACCGGACCAGGTCCTCGGTCGCCAGGATCTCGTACTGCGACTCCAGCTCGGCGGACTCGTCGTCCAGCTCGACCAGGCCGAACCCGGCCAGCCGCGTCAGGTAGCCGGGCACCTCGTCGGCCAGCGTCACGCCGGCCGCCTTGCCGACCGTGGAGGCGTTGCGCAAGATCGTGCGGCCGCCGCCGAACCCACGCTCAGTGACGTCGATCACAGGGAACGCCGCGCCGGTGGCGAGCGTGGCGATGATGCGGGCCTCGTCGGGGGTGAGCTGGCGCAGCACCGTGGCGTAGAGGTACTCGCGGGCCTGCTCGCGGCCGAAGCCGACGGACCGGTCCAGCAGCTCCTTCATCGCGGCGCGCAGCGGCTCGCGCGCGGGGACCAGCTCACCGGCGCCGTTCGGGGCGTGCTCCGTGCCGGCCGCGCTGAGCGCGACCACGTACGGGTCGTCGACCTCGTCGAGACGCCGGCGCAGCCCGGTCAGGACCTGCCGCTCGACCTGCCGCAGCCCCTCACCGGCCAGTTCGAGGCCCGGCAGCGGCAGCCGCTTGCCGATCGTGAACCCGGTGCGTGCGGCCCACCCGGCGAACCGGCCCGCCCGGCGCAGCAGGTTCTCGTCGCCGCCCTCCGGCGAACTCGGCAGGTTCTCGCTGGTCAACCACATCACCCCGTTTCCCAGGATGATGTTACGGCCGGGTCAACGGAGAGCCTTGTTCGCCTTCCGGGTCGCCTTGCGCAACTGGAAGATGCGCGCGCCGCCGACCAGGGCGACCAGGACGGCGCCGGCGATCGCGGAGAACAGCATGGCCACGGCCAGCGGCAGGCTGCCCTCCATCCCGAGGAAGGCCACCGTCGTCGAGTCCAGGTTCTGCAGGATGAAGATCAGCAGGAAGACCAGGATGATCAGGGCGACGATGATCGCGACCCAGGTCCCGCTGACGCGGGTCCGTTTGATCTTGACCGGCTTCGCGGGCGCGGGTTCCGTCACGGGCGGCTGGGGTGGGGTGCCGGTGGCCGGCTCGTCCCCCTGCGCGTGAGTCATACGCCGATTGTGCTCGGGTGGGTGGATTCGCGCAGGTCGAAATCACACGGACCGGCTAACCGGCCAGCTGAGCGTGACCACATCGCGACCCGAGGAGCCCAGGTCCGGCGGCGTCCGCTCGTCGACACCGAGACCACGCAGCGCCTCGGCGACCTCACCCGCCCGGTCCGCGGGCAGGCAGAGCCGCCGCCGGGTGACGTCGACCAGCTCATCGAACCGGGCGTACTCCGGCCTGGCCGGCTTGTGCCAGCGCACGACCGCGGGCTCCAGGCCGAGTTCCCGCAGCGCGGCGACGGCGTCGTCGGCTGTCGGACCGTCCGGGCGCTCGATGCCGTGGAAGTGCCGCCACAGCGAATTGAGGGTGGTCAGCGGGTGGGCCTCGGCCAGTTCGACGACGACCTTCCGGCGCGCGTGGGCGGTCAGCGCGTCGGCGAACGGCGCGAGGTCGGGGGCGTTGTAGATGACGTGCGCGCAGACCACCACGTCGGCGGGCTCGACGTCGACGTCCGGCCACCGCCCCTCGACGGTGTGGTGCGGCAGCGACAGCGCCTCGGCCCGCCGCCGGAACTCCGCGAGCAGCCCGGCGCTGGTGTCGACGGCGGTGACCCGTGTGATCGACCGCGCGCACGGCAGGCTCGCGGCCCCGGCGCCCGCGCCGACGTCCAGCACGGTGCCGGGCAACGCGTCCAGCACGGCCTGGTGGGTCGGCGTCGCGGCCGCCGCTATCTGGCGGTCGGCGCGGCGGGCGAACACCTGCTTCGGCACGACCCAGGGCGATTCGGGCGCCGCGGCCAGGATGTGCTCGGGGATCGCCCAGTCCGCCAGCTGCTCGGACCACCTGCGCAACGCGTCGGCCATGTCCTCATTGTGCCGGTCAATCAGTGATTGATTCGGTGATGGATCCGTGCTTCCCTGGAGGAGTGCCGAGCACCGACGCCTCCACCCGTGAGCGACTGCTGACCGTCGCCGAACGACTGCTGCTCGAATCCGGCTACGACGCGGTGTCCGTGCGGGCGATCAACAGCGCGGCCGGCATGAACCCGGCCGCGGTGCACTACCACTTCGGGTCAAAGGACGCGCTCATCGCCGCGCTGCTGGAGGCCCGGCTCGCACCGGTGTGGCAGCGGCGGCTGGACGAGGTCACCGAGCGGCGGCGCGGCGGCTGGACGCCGACGGTGCCCGAACTGGTGGACCTGGTCGTCACCCCGCTGGCCGAGCTGGCCGCGGACCCCGTCGGAGCGCTGCGGCTGCGGCTGCTGGCGCGGTTCGTGCTGGGCAGGCGGGAGCCGGCGTGGACGTCGCGGTGGTTCGGGCTCGGTCCGTGGATCGAGCTGCTCCGGGACGCGCGGCCGGAGCTGGCGAAGGCGGAGGCGGCGCAGCGGTGGCTGCTCGCGTTCGGCCTGGTGCTGCAGTTCTTCGCCGACGGGATGCCCGGCGAGGTGCCGGTGGAGACGCTGCGGGCGTTCGTCGCGGCGGGATTGGCGGGGTCATGACCGACGTCTTCGCGCCCGCGCGGCTCGGGCCGGTCGAGCTGCGCAACCGGATCATCAAGGCGGCCACGTTCGAGGGCGCGACCCCGGACGCCCTGGTCACCGACCGGCTGATCGAGTTCCACCGGCGGCCGGCACGCGGCGGGGTGGGGATGACGACGGTGGCCTACTGCGCGGTGTCGCCGGAGGGGCGCACCGACCGGCACCAGATCTGGATGCGCGAGGAGGCGCTGCCCGGGCTGCGGCGGCTCACCGAGGCCGTGCACGCGGAGGGCGCGGCGGTGAGCGCGCAGATCGGGCACGCGGGACCGGTCGCGAACGCGGCGTCGAACCGGCTGCCGGCGCTGGCGCCCGGCCGGTTCCCCAACCCGCTGGGAATGCGGATGACGCGAGCGGCCACTGTGGACGATCTGGCGCGCGTCGTGCGTGCGCACGCGTCGGCTGCCCGGTTCGCGGTCGAGGCCGGGTTCGACGCGGTGGAAATCCACTTCGGACACAACTACCTGGTGAGCTCGTTCCTCAGCCCGCGGTTGAACCGGCGCCGCGACGACTACGGCGGGTCGCTGGCGAACCGGGCGCGGCTGGCGCTGGAGGTCGCGCGGGCGGTGCGGGACGAGGTCGGGTCGCGCATCGCCGTGACGGCGAAGCTGAACATGGACGACGGTGTGCCGGGCGGGTTCTGGCTGGATGAGAGCGTGCAGGTCGCGCGGTGGCTGGAGGCGGACGGGACCGTCGACGCGCTGGAGCTGACCGCGGGGAGTTCGCTGCTGAACCCGATGTACCTGTTCACCGGGGACGCGCCGGTGCGGGAGTTCGCGGCCGCGTTCCCGCAGCCGGTGCGCCTCGGCATCCGGGCCGTGGGCGGGGCGTTCCTGAAGAGCTACCCGTTCCAGGAGGCCTACCTGCTGGACCGGGCGCGCCAGTTCCGCGCGGCGGTGGACCTGCCGTTGATCCTGCTGGGCGGGATCACGCGGCTGGAGACGATGGAGCGGGCGATGGACGAGGGGTTCCAGTTCGTGGCGATGGCGCGGGCGTTGCTGCGTGAGCCGGACCTGCCGCTGCGCTTGCGGTCCGGGGCGCGTTCGCTGTGCGTGCACTGCAACCGCTGCATGCCGACGATCTACCGGGGGACGCGATGTGTGCTGACGTGATCGCCGTGACCGGGTCCGCTTCGGGGATCGGGGCGGCCGTGGTGGCGGCGTTGCGGGCGGACGGGCACTCGGTGGTCGGCGTCGACCTGCGGGACGCGGAGGTGTGCGCGGATCTGTCCACTGCGGACGGCCGGCGGGCGGCGGTGGACGGGGTGCTCGCGGCGGCGCCTGCGTTGGACGGGCTCGTGGTGTGCGCCGGGCTCGGCCGCACGTGCCGGATCCGCTGCGGATCGTCGAGGTCAACTACCGGGGCGCGGTCGAGGTGCTGGACGGGTTGTTCCCGGCGCTGCGCGGCGCGGCGGTGGCGGTGTCGTCGTCGGCCTCGACGATGGTGAAGTGGGCGGACAACCCGATCGCGCGCGGCGAGGAGGCGGCCGCGCTGGCGGAGGCCGGCGAGTTCGCGGGACACTTGGCGTACTCGTGGTCGAAGAACGCGCTGACGGTCGCGGTGCGGCAACGGGTTGCGCAGTGGGGCGCGGCGGGCGTGCGGCTGAACACGGTGGCGCCCGGGGCGGTGGACACCCCGCTGCTGCAGGCTGGCCTGGCATCCCGCTTCGGGGACGCGATCCGGAACTACCAGGCGCCGATCCCGCGCCGGGGGCGGCCGGAGGAGATCGCCTCGCTGATCCGCTACCTGCTCGGCCCGGGGGCGGGCTACATCCACGGAGCGCAGCTGATGATCGACGGCGGATCGGACGCATTGCTGCGGCCGACGGAGTTCTGACCCGGGGCGCTTTGCTTGGGCACCGGCAGGATCGGCGCCCTGCCGCGGCAGGCGGCCCGCAGGGGCTCGCCGCACCCCACAGCGGCAGCAGGCCGGGGGCCACTGCTGCTCGGGCTCAGCTCGCGCCCAGCACAGCGCAACGGGCCCCCTGCTGCGGCGGCAGGCGACCCCGCCGAAGGCGGCCGCAGTAGCAGGCGGCCGCAGCGGCAGGCCCCCGCAGCGGCAGGCAGCCCCAGTGGCAAGCAGCCGCACTGACAGGCCGCCCCACTGGCAAGCCGCCCCACTGGCAAGCCGCCCCACTGGCAAGCCGCCCCACTGGCAAACCGCCCCACTGGCAAACCGCCCCAGTAGCAAACCGCCCCAGTAGCAAGCCGCCCCAGTAGCAAGCCGCCCCAGTGGCAAGCCGCCGCACTGGCAAGCCGCCGCACTGGCAGGCCGCCGCACTAGCAGGCCGCCCCACTAGCAGGCCGCCCCAGTGGCAGGCCGCCCCAGTGGCAGGCCGCCCCAGTGGCAAACCGCCTGCTGCCGCGGCGGCCTCTGCTGCGAGTGTCGAGGCGTCAAGCCCCCGCCAGCACCTCGCGCAGCCGGTCGATCTCCGACAGCCACGACGGGCGGTCCGGCGCCTCCCAGAGTTCGTCCAGTTCGGACTTCTCCGCGAGCACCCGGTCGATCGCGCGCACCGCCAGTGCTCTCAACTCGCTTGGGAGCACCGGGATCGGCTCCTCCGGCCCGTAGCTGTCGTCCACCGGATCGCCGCCCGGGACCTGGGACGCCACGAGCGCGGCCGCCGCCACCGCGAGCATTCCCTCGGGCGCCTCCAGGTACCCCGAGTTGCCCGCCGCCGCCTCCAGCGTCGTCCGGATCAACTCCCCGCGCTCACCGGCAGGCAGGTCGTCCAGCTCGTTCGCGAAGTCGGCGGCCTCGTCGTTGTCGAAGTGCCCGATTCCCCACGTTCCCATTGGTTCCTCCTCGAAGTCGCCGTGATCTTCGCAGGAGGCACCGACAAAAACTAAGCTGTCAGCCAGGCCTGCGCAGCCTGGAGGGCGTCCAGCGTGATCTGGTGCCCGCCGTGGTGGCGGTGCACCGTCACCGAGGCCGACCGCTCACGCAGCAGCTGGATGAAACGCTCGTTCGAGGGCAACGGCGCCATCGGGTCGCGTTCCCCATTGGACAGGAACACCCGGGTGGCGCTGAGGTCGTGCGCGGGCGGGTCCGGCACCGGCAGCATCGACGCGAACAACGCCGCCTCCCGCACCACGTCCGGCCGCAGCAGGGTGAGCGCGCCGCCGATGTTGGCGCCGTTGGAGAACCCGACCGCGACCAGCCGCCGTCCGTCCAGTCCGTACTCCCGGCGTGCGTCGAGCACGAACGACGCCAACTCCTCAGTGCGGGCGCGGACGTCGTCGTAGTCGAAGACGCCCTCCGCCAGCCGCCGGAACCACCGCGCGGCGCCATGCTCGGACACCGGTCCGGCCGGGGCCAGCAACGCGGCCGACGGGCTCAGCTCCCGCGCGAGACCCACCAGGTCGTCCGGCCCGCCGCCGGTGCCGTGCAGCAGCAACAGCACCGGCGCATCCGGCGAGCCCTCGATGAACTTGTGCTCGAGCGTCATCGGTTGTTCTCGCCCGGGATGTCCAGCTTCGGCAGGGCGCGCTCGATCTGCTCGCGGTCCGGCTCCAGCCACGGCGGCAGCTTCAGCGCGCGGCCGAGTTCCAGCAGCGGCTCGTCGATGGCGAACCCGGGCTGGTCGGTCGCGATCTCCAGCAGCGTGCCGCCCGGCTCGCGGAAGTAGATCGAGCGGAAGTACTGCCGGTCGAGGATCGAGGTGACGTTCACGCCCCGGTCGACGAGCTCCTCGCGCCACGCGGCCTGGCTCTCCTCGTCGGGCGCGCGCCAGGCGACGTGGTGCACGGTGCCCGCGGCGACGAGCCCGCGCGGGGCGTCCGGCGTGACCAGGACGTCGACCATCGCGCCCGGCCCGCCCTCGCCGGCGGTGAAGCGCAGGCGGTTGCTGTCCTGGCTGCTGAAGGTCAGGCCCAGCTCGCCGAACATCTCGGCGGTCGCGTCCTCCTTGGCGACCGAGAGGGTCACCGAGTGCAGGCCGCGGATGGCGTGCTCGGCCGGGACGTGCCCGTTGTCCCACGGGTCGCGCGGGTCGCCCTGCGGGTGCGCGACGAGCGCGAGCTGGAGGCCGTCCGGGTCGCGGAAGGTCAGGACGTCCTCGCCCTCCCGGTTGGCGATGCGACCGGTGGTGACGCCGGCCTCAGCGAGGTGGTCCTTCCACCAGCCGATCGAGTCGGCGGGCACGGAGAACGCGGTCGTGGTGGCCTGGCCGGTGCCGAGGCGGCCACTGGGCGCGTCCGGCCACGGGAAGAACGTCATCAGCGTGCCCGGCTTGCCGGACTGGTCGCCGTAGTACAGGTGGTAGGTGCCCGGATCGTCGAAGTTGACCGTCGTCTTCACCAGGCGCAGGCCGAGCGTGCGCAGGTAGAAGTCGGCGTTGCGCTGGGGGTCGCCGCCGATCGCGGTCACGTGGTGCAAGCCGCTCGTCTTGATGGACATCGTCTGCTCCTTTGCCGGGGCCTCAACCTAACCCGCAGAACCTCTCGCCAGCAAGATATATTCCGAGAAGAGTTCTGGTCGGTATAGTCATGGGGTGACCACTCCCGGCGATGACGAGATCGTGACCTGGTGGGGCCTCGTGATCGAGGGGTACCTCGCCACGCAGGATCGACTCATGGGCGAGATCGCCGAGCGGTTCGGCCTGGCGCCGGCGCCGTTCGACATCCTGCTGCGGCTGGTGCGCACGCCCGGCCACCGGATGCCGATGACGCGCCTGGCCACCGAGGCGGCGCTGTCCAGCGGCGGGTTCACGAAGGTGGCGGACCGGCTGGTCGCGGCCGGGCTGATCACCCGCAAGCCGAGCCCGGACGACCGGCGCGTGACGTTCGCGTGCCTCACCGAGCACGGGCGCGAGGTGGCGGAAAAGGCGCGCCAGGCGTGCGCCGAGATCCTGCGGCGCCGTGTGCTGGAGCCGCTGGGGCCGGAGGCCTCGCAGGCGCTCGCCGACGCGATGCGGACGTTGCGTGAAGTGAACGGCACCAGCTGAAACCCCCGTTGCCTCCAGCGAATTCGCGGCGCACGATTAGTGCTCTCGTGAAGGAGGCGGGCCATGCTCACCAAGTCGACCATCACGCACATGCTCCCGGCGCAGGATGCCGATCGCGCCCGGCACTTCTACGGTGACCAGCTCGGCCTGCGCCAGACCGACACGGGGCCCGACGGCACCTGCTACTTCGAGGCAGGCTCCGGGCACGTGATCGGCCTGCGCCCGCTGCCGGACACCAAGCCGAGCGAGAACACGGTCCTCAGCTTCGAGGTCGAAGACATCTCCGCGGAGGTCCGCGACCTGGAGGAACGCGGGGTGCGCTTCGCCGACTACGACACCGGCGACCTGCGCACCGAGGGGCACATCGCCACGCTCGGCAAGGAAAAGGCGGCCTGGTTCGCCGACACCGAAGGCAACTGGCTCTGCCTCCACCAGGCGATGCGTTAGATCCCCAGCCCCGGGTAGAGCTTCGCGGCGTTGCCGGACAGCACGTCCCGCGCGACGGCGTCCGGCAGGCCCAGTTCCAGCAGCGCCCGGACGTTCCGCGCGGCGCCCGGGACGCCGGGCCAGTCCGTGCCGAACACGAACCGCCCGGCCAGCCGGGTGAAGTCGAACCGCGCGTAGTACTCCGGCAGCTTCCGCGGCGGCAGGCCGGACAGGTCCAGCCACACGTTGTCGCGCGCCAGCGCCAGGAACGCGGCCACGTCGTACCACCAGCCGCGGCCGCCGTGGGCGAACACGAACTGCACCGACGGGAAGTCCTCCACGACGTCAGCCATCAGCTCCGGGTTGCCGAAGCTCGCGCGGGCGCCGGGGAAGCTGCTCGTGCCCGAGTGGATGATCACCGGCACCCCGCGCTCGGCGCACACGTGGTACGCGGCGTACAACTCCTTGTCCCCCGGCGAGAACGCGCCGTGCACGGGGTGGATCTTCAACGCCACCGCGCCGAGGTCCAGCTGCCGCTCCACCTCGGCCGCCACCGGGTGGTGCAGGTACGGGTTCACGTTCGCCACCAGCCGGAACCGCGTCGGGTTCTCCGCGACCAGCGGCAGGTTGTCCTCGATCGGCTGGATCCCGGTCGCGCGCGGGCTGTACTCGCAGAACAACAACGCGCGGTCGACGCCCTCGGCCTCGAACAACGCGTCCAGCCGCGCGGGCACGACGTTCCCATCCGCGTCGTAGGCCGAGCGCCAGTCGTGCGGGCCCGAGAACCGCTCCGCCCACTCCAGCCACGCCGGTTTCAACGTGCTCAGCCGCGGCGCGTGGACGTGCGCGTCGACCACGGTGTAGCCGTCGATCACGTGAGCGCCCCCGGCCGCAGCGAATCCCGCACCAGCTCGCGGATCACGTTCCGGCGGATCTTGCCCGTCGCGGTCTTGGGCAGCTCCTCGACACCCACCACGGCACGTGGCCGTTTGAACGCGGCGAGCCCCTCGCGGCAGAAATCGATCAACGCGTCCGGGTCGACGGCCCGCCCGGCGGCAGGCACGACGCAGGCCACCGGTTTCTCGATGCCGTCGGAGTCCGGCGCCGCCACCACCGCGACCTCGGCGACGTCCGGGTGCTGCAGCAACCGTTGCTCGACCTCGGCGGGCGACACCCAGATCCCGCCCGCCTTCAGCATGTCGTTGAACCTGCCGAGGCACGTGTACGTGCCGTCCGGGTTGCGCACGTAGCTGTCCCCGGTCCGCAGCCACTCGCCCTGGAACACCTGCTTCGACGTCTCGTACCGGCTCCAGTAGCCGAACGCGGTGGACGGCCCGCGCACGTACAGCTCGCCGGGCTGCCCGGTGGTCTCGATCAGCGTGCCGAGCGGGTCGCGGATCTCCAGGTCGTAGCCCGGCACCGCGACACCCGTGGTGCCCGGCACCACCTCGCCCGGCCGGTTGGACAGGAAGATGTGCAGCGCCTCGGTGGACCCGATCCCGTCCAGGATCTCCACCCCGAACCGGTCCCGGAACCGCTCGTAGATCACCGCGGGCAGCGGCTCGCCCGCGGACACCGCCTGCCGCACCGAGGAGAACGTGTCCGGCGGCAGGTCGGCGGCCAGCAGGGCGGAGTAGAACGTCGGCACCCCGAAGAACAGCGTCGGCCGCTCGGCGCGCACCCGGTCGGCGACCAGCTGCGGCGTCGGACGGCCCGGCTCGAACACCGTGCTCGCGCCGGCCGACAACGGGAAGAACGCGGAATTGCCGATGCCGTAGGCGAAGAACAGCTTGGCGACGGAGAAGCACTTGTCGTCGGGGCCGATCCCGAGCACCTGCCTGCCGTAGGTCTCGCACACCGCCCGGATGCTCGCGTGCCGGTGCATCGCGCCCTTGGGCTGGCCGGTGGTGCCGGAGGTGTACAGCCACAGCGCGGGCGAATCCGCCCACGTGTCATACGTTTCCCGTGGGTCTGCTTTGGACAGTCGCGTCCAGTCGTGTGTGGACACCCGGGAGAACTGGGCGGCGTCCGCGCGGTCCAGCACGACGTCGGTGACCTCCGGCGCCAGCTCGACCGCCTCCTTCGCGGCCGCGGTGAACTCCCCGGACACGCACAGCACCCTGGCCCGCGAGTCGGCGAGCACCCGGCCCAGCTCGGGACCGGTCACCATGGTCGACACCGGCACCGGGACCGCCCCCGCGCACATAGCGCCGAGGATCCCGGTGAGCATCTCGACGCCGTCGACCATGCACAGCATGACCCGTTCCTCGGGCCGCACCCCGATGTCCGCCAGCCCGCCAGCGACGCGGTGCACCGCTTCGGAAAGCTCGGCGTAGGACAGCGTGCGCGAGACCGTGACGACCGCGGTGCGGGCGCCGTTGCCGTCCCGGACGTGCCGGTCGACCAGGTAGTCCGCGGCGTTGAACTCGACCATCGCGCCCGCCCTCCGCAGGTTTACAGGTACACGTACTCGTAGTCGAACGGCTTCCCGTTGATGCCCTGTCGCGGCGGGGCGACCCAGCTCGCGATCTTGCCCCGTTCGTACACCGGGTGCATGAGCGAGCGGACGAACGCCAGGTCCTCGTCGGTCGGCAGCCAGTGCCTGCGGCTGCGCTCCCAGGTCGCTTCGTCCACGATCGTCCCGTCCGCCGTGATGTGGTGGCCGGAGTTTATGCCGACTTTCCGGTTGAAACCAGGGTGCGGCAGGCGGAACCGGAAGTCGATGCCGGCGTCGGCGAGGATCTTGTTCCAGCGCTTGACGCCGGAGGAGCAGTCGGCGATGTACTCGCCACGCAGGTCGAGGTTGAGCAGCAGGATCTTCTGCATCTCCTCGGTGGTCCAGGTGCCGTCGTCCTGCGGTTTCTCCAGCAGCGCCGCGTCCTCGGTCAGCTGGTGGTCGTCCTTGCGGCGGGTCTCCATCCAGCGGCCCTTGAGCCCGGAGGTGTAGTAGTTGGCCGCGTTGGTCGACGTCTCGCTGCCGAACAGGTCGAGCGAGACGGTGTAGTGGAAGTTCAGGTAGCGCTGGATGATGTCCAGCGGGATGCCGCCGTGCGCGGCGATGTCCATGGTGTCGTGCTCGCGGATCAGCTCGGCGCTGCGCGTCACCACGCGGTCGACACCGGTGGTGCCGACGAACATGTGGTGCGCCTCCTCCTTGAGCATGAACTCGCAGGTGCGCGACAGCGGGTCGAACGCGGACTCCTTCAGCGTGCCCAGCTGGTACTTGCCGTCGCGGTCGGTGAAGTAGGTGAACATGTAGAACGCGAGCCAGTCCGCGGTCTCCTCGTTGAACGCGCCGAGGATGCGGGGTGTGTCCGGGCTGCCGGAGTTGCGGTGCAGCAGCGCCTCCGCCTCCTCGCGGCCCTCCTTGCCGAAGTAGGCGTGCAGCAGGTAGACCATCGCCCACAGGTGGCGGCCCTCCTCCACGTTGACCTGGAAGAGGTTGCGCAGGTCGTACAGGCTGGGCGCGGTCAGGCCGAGCAGTTTCTGCTGCTCCACCGACGCCGGCTCGGTGTCGCCCTGGATGACGATCAGCCGCTGCAGGTCGGCGCGGTACTCGCCGGGCACCTGCTGCCACGCGGGCTCGCCACGGTGCTCGCCAAACGCGATGCGGCGGTCCGGGTCGCGTTCGGAGAGGAAGATGCCCCAGCGGTAGTCCTGCGGCACCACGTGGTCGAAGTGCGCCCAGCCGTCGCGGCCGACGCTGACCGCCGTGCGCAGGTACACGCCCTGGGTTTCCAGCGCCGGGCCCATCTCGGCCCACCAGTGCATGAACTTCGGCTGCCAGCCCTCCAGCGCCCGCTGCAGCCTCCGGTTGTCGGACAGTTCGACGTTGTTCGGGATCTTGGCGTCGTAGTCGATCCTGGTCGGCATCTCACACCCGCTTGCGGTCGAAGGAAGCCTTCTGGCCGGTGCCGTAGCGGCGCAGCGCGCCCTCCGGCCCGGAGGCGTTCGGTCTCGTGAAGATCCAGTTCTGCCAGGCCGTCAGGCGGCCGAAGATCTTGGTCTCGATGGTTTCCGGGCCGACGAACCGGTGGTTGGCCTCCATGCCGGTGAGCGCGTCCGGCGACAGCGCGGCGCGACCCTCCAGCACGATCCGGATCTCGTCCTCCCAGTCGATGTCGTCCGGGGCCTCGGTGACCAGGCCCAGCTCGACGGCCTCGCCCGCGGACAGCCGCCGGTCGCGCTCGCGCTTGAGCCAGTCCAGGTGGTCGTGCTCGCCGTAGAACCGGGATTCCAGGCGGGACAGGCCGTTGCCCATCGGGAAGGCGCCGAAGTTCGCGTCCGACAGCACGAGGCACGCGCGTTCCTCGCTGTCCTCGTCGTCGATCGGCGGGCCGTCCAGCATGTACTGGCGGTCGCAGGCCAGCGCGAGCTCCAGCAGCACCCCGGCGAAGCAACTGCCCGGTTCGATCAGGGCGATGAGGCTGCGGCTGGTGACGTCGAGGCGTTTCAGCGTGCGCTTGTAGTAGTGCAGGACCTCGTTGGACAGCCAGTCTGTGCCGGTGAGCACCTCCCGTTCGGCGGCGAGCACGGCGTCCGGGTCGCCCTCGGTGCGGAAGACCCAGGTGCCCAGCTCGGGTTCGTTGGTGCGCAGGCGCAGGACGAGGTCGTCCAGCTCGCGGGTCAGGGCGAGCAGCCAGCCGTCTGCTTGCGGTCCGCGGACGGTGATCGTGACGACGCCGGCGGCGCGGTCCAGCTCGGCGGTGGTGTTGGGGTAGGTGATGCGGTCGTCTTCTTCGGTGCGGTCGAGCGGTTCGAGCACGATGCCCTGCGCGTCCTGCGGCCGGTTGCTCCGGGCGGCGAGTTCCCGGGCGCGTTGCTCGACGACCGCGCGGAACTCCTGGCGCGGGACCAGCTCGTCGACCAGCCGCCAGTCGACCGCGGTGCGGCCCTTCACGCCGTCCGGGCGGGTGGCGAACACGTCGGCGCGGTCCTTGCGGACCCGGCGCTTGTCGGTGACGCGGGTGAGGCCGCCGGTGCCGGGCAGCACGCCGAGCAGCGGCACCTCGGGCAGCGCGACGGTCGAGGAGTTGTCGTCGACCAGCAGGATCTTCTCGCACGCCAGGGCGATTTCGTAGCCGCCGCCGGCGCAGCTGCCGTTGACCGCGGCGAGGTAGATCTGACCGGAGTTCTCGGTGGCGTCCTCGATGCCGTTGCGGGTCTCGTTGGTGAACTTGCAGAAGTTCACCTTCCACTCGTGCGGGGAGCCGGCCAGCATCCGGATGTTCGCGCCGGCGCAGAACACCTTGTCCTTGGCGCTGGTCAGGATCACCGCGCGCACCTCGGGGTGCTCGAAGCGCAGCCGCTGGACGGCGTCGTAGAGCTCGATGTCCACGCCCAGGTCGTAGGAGTTGAGCTTCAGCTCGTAGCCGGGGACCAGGCCGCCCTGCTCGTCGACGTCCATCTCCAGCCACGCTATTGGCGGCTCGATCCGGAGCCGCCAGTGCCGGTAGGAATCCGGATGCCGATCGAATGACACCGTCGTCATGACATCGATTCTCTACAACTTGTTCTCGGTCGTCAACGTTGTGTAGAGAGTGGATCTCGGGCCTATGGTGCTCAGCATGGCTGACCTCAAACCCCGGTCGCGGGACGTGACGGACGGGCTGGAACGCGCGGCGGCGCGTGGCATGCTGCGCGCGGTCGGAATGGGCGACGAGGACTTCGCCAAACCGCAGATCGGCATCGCCTCGTCATGGAACGAGATAACACCGTGCAACCTCTCCCTGCAACGGCTGGCGCAGGCGAGCAAGCAGGGGGTGCACGCCGGCGGCGGCTACCCGATGGAGTTCGGCACGATCTCCGTCTCCGACGGCATCTCCATGGGCCACGAGGGCATGCACTTCTCGCTGGTGTCGCGGGAGATCATCGCCGACTCGGTGGAGACGGTGATGGAGGCCGAGCGGCTGGACGGCGCGGTGCTGCTGGCCGGGTGCGACAAGAGCCTGCCCGGGATGCTGATGGCCGCCGCGCGGCTCGACGTAGCGGCGGTGTTCCTCTACGCCGGGTCGATCCTGCCTGGCAACGTGGACGGCCGCGAGGTGACGATCATCGACGCGTTCGAGGCGGTCGGCGCGTGCGCCCGCGGCCTGATCTCCCGCGAGGAGGTCGACAAGATCGAACGCGCCATCTGCCCCGGTGAGGGCGCCTGCGGCGGGATGTACACGGCGAACACGATGGCCTGCGCGGCCGAGGCGCTGGGAATGTCGCTGCCCGGCTCGGCGAGCCCGCCGTCGGTGGACCGGCGGCGCGACCGGTTCGCGCGGGAGAGCGGCGAGGCCGTGGTCGGGATGCTCGCCGCGGGGATCACCGCGCGGGACGTGCTGACGCGCGAGGCGTTCGAGAACGCGATCGCCGTCGTGATGGCGCTGGGCGGGTCCACCAACGCCGTGCTGCACCTGCTGGCGATCGCGCACGAGGCCGAGGTCGAGCTGACGCTGGACGACTTCACCCGGATCGGTGACCGGGTGCCGCACCTGGCCGACGTCAAGCCGTTCGGGCGGCACGTGATGACCGCGGTCGACCGGGTCGGCGGCGTGCCGGTGGTGATGAAGGCGCTGCTGGACGCGGGTTTGCTGCACGGCGACTGCCTCACCGTGACGGGCAAGACTCTGGCCGAGAACCTGGCCGAGCTGGCGCCGCCGGAGCTGGACGGCGAGGTCGTGCGGAAGCTGTCGAACCCGATCCACCCGACCGGCGGCCTCACGATCCTGCACGGCAGCCTTGCGCCGGAGGGCGCGGTGGTGAAGAGCGCCGGGTTCGACTCGTCGCGGTTCGAGGGCACGGCGCGGGTGTTCGACGGCGAGCAGGCCGCGATGGACGCGCTGCCGACGCTGCAGCCCGGCGACGTGGTGGTGATCCGGTACGAGGGGCCGCGCGGCGGGCCCGGGATGCGCGAGATGCTGGCCGTGACGGGCGCGATCAAGGGCGCCGGGCTGGGCAAGGACGTCCTGCTGCTCACCGACGGCCGGTTCTCCGGCGGGACCACCGGGCTGTGCATCGGGCACGTCGCCCCGGAGGCCGCGCACGGCGGCCCGATCGCCTTCGTCCGCGACGGCGACCCGATCGTGCTCGACATGGAGACGCGCACGCTCGACGTGGGGATTTCCGAGGAGGAGATGGCCGAACGCCGGTCCGGCTGGGAAGCGCCCCCGCCCCCGCGCCGCACCGGCGTGCTGGCCAAGTACGCCCGTCTGGTCGGCTCCGCCGCCCAGGGGGCCGTCTGCAACTAGACGTAGTATTGACGGATCGGCCGCGGATTGAGCCGTTGTTGCCGGTGTCGGGTCGGGGTCGGCGGTGGCGGGATCACCGGCAGGTGCTCAACGCGATTCTGTGGAAGCTACGCCGGCGCTCCGTGGCGTCTGCGGGCGCCCGGAAAAAAGGGGGCTGCGCCCCCGCCGTCGAGGCGCTCGCGGTCGACGGGGAAGGACTCGGACGCTCCCGCGGAGGACTGAGCACCACAATCCACCTCGCCGTCGATGGCCGCGGGCGGCCGATGCGGGTGCTGCTCACCGGCGGCCACGCCGGCGACAACCCACAACTGCTGCCGCTGCTCGACGGCATCGCGGTCGCCCGAATCAGACCAGGCAGACCGCGATGCCGACCCGATCGTATGGTCGCGGATAAGGCCTACTCGCACCCCTCAACCCGGCAAGCGATGCGACATCGGCGGATCCGGTTCGTCAGTCCCGAGCGCGAGGATCAGATCGCCCGCCGCGCCGCCAGAGCTTCACGCGGCGGACGACCACCCGCCTTCGATGCCGAGACCTACAAGCGGCGCAACATGGTCGAACGCTGCTTCAACCGGCTCAACCAGTTCCGCGACCTAGCCACCCGTAGTATTGACGGATCGTTCAACAATCGAATAGTGTCCTCCGCCACTGGGGGCGGCACACAGTGCGCCCATTCCTGGCGAAGGGGTTCCCACATGCGTGCGCGACGCTCGTTGTTCGTTGCCCTGGCCACCTCGATCGGCGCGGTGCTCGCGCTGCTCGTCCCGGGAACGGCCGCGGCTTCGGACTACAACATCGCGACGGCCTCGAACGGCCCGAGCGGCAACTACTGGTACTACTGCGTGACGGACACCGGGGTGGAGGGCTGCTACCAGCCCTACGGCGACCTGTTCTACGTCCGCGACACGAAGGCGAACGGGCAAGCGGCCGAGGTCCGCTGGTACAACAACCTGAACGGGGCGCCCTACCGCCAGGGCACGTGCCGGAACAACCTCGGCTCCGGCCACTGGGGCGTGTGCGACAAGGACTTCCGCGAGGACAGCACGATCCGCTTCGGGGTCGACGGCGTGGGCAACGACGCGCGCCTGTACTCGCCGACGCTCTACGCCTGACGCCGCGGCCGGACCGCGGACCCGCGGTCCGGCCCGTCTGCGACTAGAGCGAGCCGAAGAACTGCCGGATGTCCTGCGCCAGCTCCGCGGCGGCCTGGTGCGCCGCGTAGTGGCCGCCGACCTCATAGGTGTGCCAGCTGACGATGTTCTTGTGGTCGCGCTCGGCGAAGCGGCGGATGGACTGGAAGTCGTTCGCGAAGCCGGCCAGCGCCAGCGGCACCGTGGTCGGCTCGGCGGGCGGTTCCGTCTGCGCGTCCTCCCAGTAGAACCGCATCGAGGACGCCGTCGTGCCCGTCAGCCAGTAGATCGCCAAGTTCGTCACCACGAAGTCGTCGTCGAGGCCGGCGAGCAGCTGGCCGTTCCACCCGGCCAAGCCGGCCGGCGAGTCGGCCAGCGCGTGCGCCAGCGTCTGCGGCTGCTGGGCCTGCAGCTGGTTGAACGCGCCCATCTTCGACCAGAACCACTGCAGGTGCTCCAGCGCGGCACCCTCCTCGGGCGTCAGGTCGGCCATCTCGGCGGGATCGCCCGACGGGAACGAGAAGATCTGCGTGACGTGCACACCGACGACGTGCTCCGGGTCCACCCGGCCGACCTCGGGTGAGATCAACGAGCCGCCGTCGTTGCCGACCGCGCCGTAGCGCTCGTAGCCGAGGCGGGCCATCAGCTCGGCCCACGCCTTCGCGACCCGGTACCGGTTCCAGCCGCGCTCGCGGGTCGGGCCGGAGAAGCCGAACCCTGGGATCGACGGGATCACCAGGTGGAAGTCGCGGGACAGCGGCTCGATCACGTCGAGGTACTCCACGATCGAACCGGGCCAGCCGTGCGTGAGGATCAGCGGCAGCGCGTCCTCGCGCGCCGACCGGACGTGCAGGAAGTGCACGTTCTGGCCGTCGATCTCGGTGGTGAACTGCGGATAGGCGTTCAATCTCGCTTCGAAGGCGCGCCAGTCGTAGCCGTCGCGCCAGTACTCGACCAGCTCACGCACGCGGGCGACCGGCACGCCGTAGTCGTCGCCGCCGTCGGCGAGTTCTTCGCTGAACCGGGTGCGGGCGAGGCGGTCGGCCAGGTCGTCCAAGTCGGCCTGCGGGACGTTGATGCGGAAGGGCTTGATCTCGGTCATGACACCAAGCTAGGCGGCCAATAGGAAGACTTCGTTCCTATTGATCCGGCAGACTCGGAAAAATGCTGGAGACCTCCGCCCGACTGCTCCG
Organism: Amycolatopsis sp. NPDC006131; assembly: GCF_040614175.1. NCBI lineage: Bacteria > Bacillati > Actinomycetota > Actinomycetes > Pseudonocardiales > Pseudonocardiaceae > Amycolatopsis > Amycolatopsis sp. NPDC006131. The sequence continues at coordinate 46,314 of NZ_JBEXTX010000007.1, read as the reverse complement.
CCTGCTGTCCCTGCTGCAGACACCCCGCGACTGGACCGGCGCCGAACTCGCCGAACGTCTCGAGGTGAGCACCCGCACCGTCCGCAACGACGTCGAGCGGCTGCGCAACCTCGGCTACCCGGTGCACGGCACGCGCGGCTCGGTCGGCGGCTACCGGCTGGGCGCGGGCGCCGCGCTACCGCCGCTCCTGCTCGACGACGAGGAGGCCGTCGCGGTCGCGATCAGCCTGCGCACAGCGGCCGGCTCCCTCACCGGCGTCGAGGAGACGGCATTGCGCGCGCTGGCGAAGCTGGAGCAGGTCCTGCCGTCGCGCTTGCGACGCCGCGTGCAAGCGCTGAGCACCTACGCCGTCCGTGCGCCTGCCGACAACGAAGGCCCGCGCGTGAGCGCCGAAACCTTGAGCCTCCTCGCCGCCGCGTGCCGCGACCACGAGCGGCTGCGGTTCGACTACACCGGGCACGACGGCACGACCGGTCGGCGCGTGGCGGACCCGTACCGGCTGGTGAACTGGGGAAGCCGCTGGTACCTCGTGGCGTGGGACTGCGACCGCGGCGATTGGCGCACGTTCCGGGTGGATCGGATGGAGCCGAAGATCCCGTCCGGCCCGCGGTTCACCCCGCGTGAGCTGCCCGAAGAAGTGACCGACCGGGTGCGCCGCGGGGTGTCGGCGGCGGCGTGGCGGTACCGCGCGGAGGTGACCGTGCACGCTCCGGCGGACGTGGTGCGTGAGCGGATCAACCCGGCGGTGGGCACGGTCGAAGCGCTCGACGCGACGACGTGCGTGCTGCACACCGGCGCGGACACCGTGCAGAGCATCGCCGTGCACCTGGGTCTGCTGGACCTGGACTTCACCGTGACCGGGCCGCCGGAACTCGTCGAACGGCTGCGGGTCCTGTCGCGGCGCTACCGGAAGGCCGTGTCGTGAAACCGTTCCAGACCAGGCGTCTCGCGGACGCCGTCGAGGTGACCGCACCGGACGGGTCCACCGTCCGTCCACTGTGCACACTTCCGGGCGTGGCGAGTTTCGCGCACTTCGCGCTGGAGCGGGATCAGGTGTCGCGGGCCGTGGCGCACGCGACCGTGGAGGAGATCTGGTACGTCGTCGGCGGCAGCGGCCGGATGTGGCGCAGGCAGGGCACGCGCGCGGAGGTCACCGACCTGGCGCCCGGGGTGTGCCTGACGATCCCGCTCGGCACGGCGTTCCAGTTCCGGGCGGGCGCGGACGGGCTGACGGTGGTCGCGGTGACGACGCCACCGTGGCCGGAGAGCGACGCGGAGGCCGCACTGGGGCCCGGACCGTGGTGACTGTCGACTCGCCGCGACCGTGCAGGCGCCCTCGATCGCGCCGACCTGGCCGCAGCACCCGATTCACGCTGGCCGCGCGCAGGAAGCTCCGGCGTCACGTGGACGCCGGAGCCACCGAGTTCGCCGCCGCCCTCGCCGGGTCACCGGCGGAGCAGGACCGGACCCTGGGTCTGGTGCGGAGCCTGAACTCCTAGTACCGGTCCGTGGTGTACGGCGTGCCGCTCTCGATGCTCGGGCTGACCCGCGGGTCGCGGCCCTCCTGCCCGGGCACCGGCGAGACGACCGGGTCGTTGAGCGAGTGGTCCGCCGGGCGCGGGGCGTTCATCCGCGTGTTGATCTGCTCGACGACCTGTTCCTCCCGCTGGCGCGACAGCACGGCGATGGTGATGCCGTGGGCCAGCGCCAGCACCAGCAGGAACACGCCGATGCGTCCCACGATCGCCGTCGGCGTGGTGCCGCCGGGGAAGTCGATCGTCGAGATGAGCGCGAGCACGCCCAGCGTCGCGATGTGGAACAGCACCGCGACCAGCCGGGCCATGGACGCCCCCGATTCCGATTCGCCCTGCCCGTTCGCCAGGTACCGCTTCCCGCTGTGGTAGACGAACTGACCGTCGACCAGGACGATCAGCGCGCCTATCACCAGGAAGGCCACATAGGCGTTCGTGTCCATGACGAGCTCCTCTCCTCACCGTGAGTCGAGTACCCGTCACGCTTCCGAGCGAAACCCGCGAGTCGTGGCAGCTCAGCGCAGGTGGCGCCGCGAATCCGGGGTCCGGGCGGTGATCGCGCGGGCGTCGAGCAGCTCCAGCAATGGCACCGCGACCCGGCGGGTCGTGTCCAGCGCTCGCCGGGCCTCGCTGACCGTGAACGGCTGCGGCAGCGTCCCCAGCACCTCGGCGGCCCGCGGAACCGCGTCGGGGCCGAGGAACACCCCGTCGGCGATCCGGGTCAGCCGCCCGGCGCGCACCGCCGCCGCCAGTTCCCGCGCGCCCAGCCCCAGCTCGGTGAGGTCGTCGGCCTCGGGCGCGCGGAACGGCTGCGACCGGAACCGCTCGTCCAGCCGCGCCAGCGCGGACAGCACCGGCGCGGGCAACCCCGCGCCCGGGCGCCGCACGAGTCCGTCGGCGATCACCAGCCCGGTGCCGTCCAGCGCGGCCGGCACGAGTTCGGCCGCGGGTAGCCCGGCCGCCTGGCGCAGCGCCTCCACCGGCATCCCGGCCGCGACGGGGTTGCGAGATGACCACTCGTCGAAGCGCGACAGCGCCTCCTCGCGCGCCCGCGCGAGGGCCGCGTCGTCCACGACCCACTCGCCGATCCGCTTGCCCGTCAACGGGAATCCCATCGCCCGCAGCTCGCTCGCGCGGGCGATCGGCGGCGGCAACACCCGCCCGGCAGCCAGCTCCACCGCCCGCGCACGCGCCGCACCACGACGCCGCAGCGGCGGCGGCCGCACGTCCAGCACCGTGATCCCGGCCGCGATCCGGTGCTCGCCGGGGTCCCGCAGCAGTCCGGTGTCCCCGATGCGCAACGGCAACGGTTCCCGCAACCGCAGCCGCGCCGCGTCCGTCCCGAGTGGACGGACGTGCACCGGTACCGCCGCCGCGCCGAGGTGCAGCACCAGCTCCCGGTGCAGCTCCCCCTGCGCGCGCACCGCGACGTCCACCTCCGAGGTGTGCACCCACGCCCCCGGCGTCAGCAGCGCGTCCCCGCGCCGCACCCGGTCGCGGTCCACCCCGCGCAGGTTCACCGCGACCCGCGCCACCGCGGTCACCTCGGTTTCGGCCGCGCCGAGCGACTGCAGCCCGCGCACGGTCACCCGCTCCCCGGCCAGCTCCAGCTCGTCCCCCGCACGCAGGGTGCCGCCGGCGAGCGTCCCGGTCACCACCGTGCCCGCGCCGCGCACCGTGAACGCCCGGTCCACCCACAGCCGCACGTCCGCCGCCGGATCCGGCGCGGGCAGCCGGTCGACGAGCGCGCACAACGCCCTGCGCACCGGCTCCAGGTCCCCGCCGCGCCCGATCGACACCACGTCGCAGCTCCCGAGGACCGCCAGGTGGGAAAGCGCTTCCGCGGTCGCGGGCCCGGGATCGGCGAGGTCGGCCTTGGTCACGACGAGCAGCGCGTGCCGGACGCCGAGCGCGTCGAGCGCCGCCAGGTGTTCCGCCGACTGCGGCATCCACCCCTCGTCCGCGGCGACGACGAACACCACGGCGGGCACCGGGCCGACCCCGGCGAGCATGTTCGGCACGAACCGCTCGTGCCCCGGCACGTCCACGAACGCGAGCCGCCGCCCGTCGATCTCCGTCCAGGCGAACCCCAGCTCGATCGTCAGCCCGCGGCGCTGCTCCTCCGCCAGGCGGTCCGGCCAGGTGCCGGTGAGCCGCTCGACCAGCGTCGACTTGCCATGGTCCACGTGCCCCGCGGTCGCTACGACGTACACGCGCGCACCGCCGCGAGCAGCAGTTCGTCCTCGTCCGGGCCCACCGTGCGCAGGTCCAGCAGGCACCGGCCGTGCTCGACCCGGCCCACCACCGACGGCGTCCCGGTGCGCAGCGGCTCCGCCAACGACTCCGGCAGGCTCACCGCGACCGACGGCAGCTCAACCCCGGGCGCGCCGCCGCCACCGACCGCCGAACGGCACGACACCACGCTCGCACCGGGAATCCGCGAGGCCAGCGCGTCCGCCCTCCGGCGCAGTTCCGCCACGTCGGCGACCAGGGCCCGCGCGACCGGCGGTTCGGGCCCGCGCAAGGTCGCCTCCAGCGCGGCGAGAGTCAGCTTGTCGACCCGCAGCGCCCGGGCGGCGGGATGCCTGCGCAGCCGCTCCACCAGCTCGGCCGAGCCCAGCAGCAGCCCGGCCTGCGGGCCGCCGAGCAGCTTGTCACCGCTCGCGGTCACCAGGTCGGCGCCGTCGCGCAGGACCGTGGTGGCGTCCGGCTCGTCCGGCAGGACCGGGTGCGGAGCGAGCAGTCCGGACCCGATGTCGACGACCAGCGGCACGTCCAGCGTGGCGAGCTCGCGCACCGACGCCTCCGCGGTGAAGCCGGTGACGCGGAAGTTCGACGGGTGCACCTTCAGCACGAAGCCGGTGTCCGGGCCGAGCGCCGCGGAGTAGTCACGCAGGCTCGTCCGGTTCGTGGTGCCGACCTCGCGCAGCCGCGCGCCGGTGGACGCCAGCAGCTCCGGGATGCGGAACCCGTCGCCGATCTCGACCAGCTCGCCGCGGCTGATCACGATCTCCTTGCCGGGCGCCAGCGCGAGCGCGGCCAGCAGCAGCGCCGCGGCGTTGTTGTTCACCACGTGCACCCCGCCCGCGGCCGGCACCGCCTCGGCGAGCGCGGCCAGCGCGCCACGGCCGCGGCGGGCCCGGCGGCCGGTGGCGAGGTCGAACTCGACGTCCGTGCTGCGCCCCGCGGTGACCACGGCGTCCAGCGCCGCCTGCGACAGCGGCGCCCGGCCGAGGTTGGTGTGCACGACTACCCCGGTCGCGTTCACCACCGGCCGCAGCGTGGTCGCGGACGACGGCAGCGCCGCGATGGCCTGCTCGGCCACCTGCTCCGGCTCGATCTCCCCGGCGCGCGCCCGGTCCTGCGCCGCCACGACCGCGGCCTTGACCAGGGCGCGGCCGAGCACGCGCTCCGCCTCGGCCAGGCGCGGGTGCGCGAGCAGCACGTCGGTCCGCGGCACGCGGCGACGGGGGTCCGTCACTCCTCGCTCCTCCCTGGGTGGCGGAGGCGGACGGGAATCGAACCCGCCGGCGACAGCGGCTGCCGCCCAACGGTTTTGAAGACCGCGCCGGTCACCAGACCGGATACGCCTCCTCGGGGGACACCCCATGATCGCAACTTCACGCGGCCCGCGCAGCACGAACGCGGCACGATGTGGGCATGGGCCATCGACTGACGCAGTACGCGCACGGCGGCGGGTGCGCGTGCAAGATCCCGCCGGGCGAGCTGGAGGACGTGGTGCGCGGGCTGGTCGGCAGGCAGCCCGCCGATCCGGCAGGCGAACTGCTGGTCGGCCTGGACGACGGCGACGACGCGGCCGCGGTGCGGATCTCCGGCGGGCTCGCGTTGATCGCCACCACGGACTTCTTCACGCCCGTCGTCGACGACGCCTACGACTGGGGGCGCATCGCGGCGGCCAACGCGTTGTCCGACGTCTACGCGATGGGCGGCCGCCCGGTGGTGGCGGTGAACCTGCTCGGCTGGCCGCGGGAGGTGCTGCCCTTCGAGCTGGCGGCGGAGGCGCTGCGCGGCGGGGCGGACATCTGCGCCGACGCGGGGTGCCACCTCGCGGGCGGGCACAGCGTGGACGACCCGGAGCCGAAGTACGGGCTCGCGGTCACCGGCGTCGGCGATCCGGACCGCCTGCTGCGCAACGATTCCGCCCGGCCGGGGATGGCGTTGTCGCTGACCAAGCCGCTCGGCATCGGGGTGCTGAACTCGCGGCACAAGGCGACCGGGGAGCGCTTTCCGGAGGCGATCGAGGTGATGACCACGCTGAACGCCCCGGCCGCCAGTGCCGCGCTGGACGCCGGCATCACCGCGGCCACCGACGTGACCGGCTTCGGCCTGCTCGGGCACCTGTACAAGATGGCGCGCGCCAGCGGGGTGACGGCCGTCGTGAACTCCGCCGCGGTGTCCTATGTGGACGGCGCACGGGCGGCGCTGGCCGAGGGCTACGTCAGCGGCGGCACGCGGCGCAACCTCGACTGGGTGCGGCCGCACACCGACCTGTCCGCGGTGGCCGAGGAGGAGGCCCTGCTCCTGGCCGACGCCCAGACCTCGGGCGGCCTCCTGCTGGCAGGCGAGATCCCGGGCGCCCCGGTGATCGGCGAGTTCGTCCCGCGCGGGGAGCACGTCGTGGTGGTGCGCTGATCTAACCTGATCGCCATGGGGGACGACGAGCTGATCGCGGGCGTCCTGTTCGGTGACGACGCGCGCGACCTGCTCGCCAAGGAGCGGATCCCGCTGCGCGAGGCGCACGAGGAGTTGTCCGCGGACCCGGAGCTGCGCGAACGGCTGACCACCGGGCGCGACACCTTCCTGCGCGACCCCGCCTTCGAGGGCGTGATCACGTCGAGGCTGCCCGGGCACCGGCTCGTCGACCTCCGGCTCGCCGCCGCCTTCGCCGTCGTGTTCGGCTACCACCTGCTGCTGGTCCGGGCGTGGCCGCAGCTGCCGTGGGGGTTCGCCGCGTTCGCGGTGGCCGCCTACCTCGCCGTGCTCGCGATCGCCTGCCGCATCGGGTACCGCTGGATCGCGCCGCTGCGGGGGCTGGTCCGCCGCGTCGGTGCGTTGCCTGTCGAGGATCTGTGGCGCGTGTACGCGGTCGAGCAGATCGTGTGGCCGGCGCTGGTCCGCTACGTCGAGGAGAAGCGGACTCCGCCGGACAGCACCGAGTTCACCTACCGCGCGGTCGACGGCCTCTACCGCGAATCCCCCTCCGCGACGCCGGTCATCACGGGCGCCGCGGAGCGTCTGCGCACCGCCGTCGCGCGGTCGGAGACCGGGGCGATCGCGCTCGCCGGGCACCGCGGGGTCGGCAAGACCACCGCGATCCGGTTCGTGGCAGGCGGGGTGCTCGGTGATCCGGACCGGCCGCCGCTCGCCGTGGTCGCGTCCGCGCCCGCCCGCTACGACGCCCGCGACTTCGTCCTCTACCTGCACGCCCTGCTGTGCAAGGAGGTCATCACCCGCACCCACGGCGCCGGGCAGCCACAGCGGTGGGCGACGTTCGCCCGCCTGGCGGCGCCGGTCCGGCGACGTGAACGGGCCGCGCACGTGGTCCGCTCCCTGCTGGCCCACCTCGTCGCGATCGCGGTGCCGGTGCTGCTCGGCGCGTGGGCGTGGGGACGGCCGCCGCTGGAGTTCGTCACCGATCCGCCGCCGCTGTTCCGCGACCTGACCGGCTGGCGGATCGCGGTCCTGGTGCTCGCCGCGCTCGTCGCGCTGGCCGTCGTCGCCGACCTGAGCGCGTTCGCCTGGCGGGCGGCGCGCGGGCTGCGTCCGGTGCGGCCGGCCGACCCGCGCCTGCGTGAGCTGCGCGCGGTCGCCGGGCAGCAATTGCGGCGCATCCGGTTCCTGCAGACCTACACCACCGGCTGGTCCGGCAAGCTCACCCTGCCGCTGAAGAGCGAGGCCGGGTGGACCCGCTCCACGCAGAGCGCCGAACAGCAGCTCAGCTACCCCGAGGTCGTCGACGAGTTCCGCGCCTTCGCCGAGCACGCGGCGGAGGTGCTGCGGGCCACCGGCGTGACCGAGCGGGTGGTCATCGCGATCGACGAGCTGGACAAGATCGCCGAGCCGGAGAAGGCGCAGGAGCTGATCAACGACATCAAGGGCGTCTTCGACGTGCCCGGGTGCCTGTTCCTGGTGTCGGTGTCGGACGACGCGATCGTCTCCTTCGAGCGCCGTGGCATCCCGGCGCGCGACGCGTTCGACAGCGCCTTCTCCGAGATGGTGCGGCTGGACAACTTCACCCCGGACGACACGCGGAACTGGATCAGCCGCCGCGTGCTCGGGCTGCCGGAGCAGTTCGTCTGCCTGTGCCACTGCCTGTCCGGCGGCCTGCCCCGTGACCTGCGGCGCACGGTCGTCGAACTGCTCGACGTGCCTGCCGGCCAGCCGCTGAGCGCGGTCGTCGAGGTGCTGGTCCGGCGCGAGCTGGACCGCAAGGCGCACGCCTTCACCGGGGCCGCGCGCGGCATCGAGCCCTCGCCGGAGCGGTCCGGGCTCATCGCGGACCTGGTGTCGATCCCGACCGTGCGCGGGCCCGGGGAGCTGCGCGCGCTGGCGACGAAGATCGACTCGGGCGACGGGCTCGCCGCGCTGCGCACGCAGGCCGCCGCGTACCTGCTGTTCAGCGCGACGATCCTGGAGGTGTTCACCGACGACCTCACCCGCGACCGGCTCTACGGCGTGCCCGGCGGCGAGCCGCAGCTGCTCGCGCTGGCCCGGCAGCAGATGGCGTTCGACCCGCGGGTGTCGATGGACCTGCTCGCCTCCTTCCGCGCCGCCCGCGGGCTCGCCGTGGAATAGCGCCTGTTCGGCGGCGGTTTCCACGTATATGGCCGACCTTGCCGAAGAAGTCCTGAAAGCCGCGAACACCATCGCCGTGGTGGGCCTGAGCCGTGACCCGGCGAAGGCCGCGCACTCGGTTCCGGCCGCGATGCAGGCCGCCGGGTTCCGGGTGATCCCGGTGCACCCCTCTGCCGACGAGCTCCTCGGCGAGAAGGTCTACCGGAGCCTCGCCGACATCCCCGAGCCGGTGGACATCGTCGACGTCTTCCGCCCGGCGCGCGAGGCGCCGGGGGTGGCGGAGCAGGCCGTCGCGATCGGGGCGAAGACGTTGTGGCTGCAGCAGGGCATCGTCTCGGCGGAGGCCCGGCGCATCGCCGAGTCCGGCGGGCTGAACTACGTCGAGGACCGGTGCATCGCGGTCGTCCGCGCCCTCGCCCGGATCCGGAAGTGAGTCAGGCGCAGCGCGCGGTGAGCCCGCCGTCGACCGGCAGGCAGACCCCGTTGACGTAGGCCGCCTCGTCCGAGGCCAGGAACACCGCCGCCGCGGCCACGTCCCACGGGCTGCCCATCCGCCCCGTCGGGCTGGCCGCGTGCCGCCGCGCCAGCTCACCGGGATCGGCCGCGATGCCGCGTGTCACCAGCGGCGTCTCGATCAGCCCCGGCAGGATTGCGTTGACCCGGATCCCGGCATCCGCGTACCGCAGCGCCAGCGCGACCGTCAGCTGGTTCACCGCCGCCTTCGCCGCGCTGTAGGCCGGGTAGACGTAACCGGTGTCGCGGATCGCGGCGATCGACGAGACGTTCACGATCGCGCCGCCGCCTGCCGCGAGCATCCGCGGCACCACGTGTTTGCAGGTCAGGAACACCGGCCGCAGGTTCACCGCGAGCGCGGCGTCCCACTCCGCCAGTGAAAGGTCCGCCACGTCCCCGACCCGCGTCGCGCCGACGTTGTTGTGCAGCACCGACGGCGGCCCCAGCTCGGACGCGGCCTCGACCGCCGCGGCGACCTGCGCTTCGTCCGTGACGTCCGCGGTCAGCGCCAGGGCGTCACCGCCCGCCGCCGTGATCTCCGCGGCCGTGCGCGTCGCCTCCGCGGCCCGGATGTCGATCGCCGCGACCCGCGCCCCCTCCCGCGCGAAGGCGAGCGCGGCCGCCTTGCCGTTGCTCATCCCGTCACCGCTGGAGCCCGCGCCGAAGACGAGCGCCACCTTGCCGGCCAGTCTCCCCATGCCCCGCAGTATCGGCACGCCACCGGCCTGCCCGGAACCGACGGACGTCGAAGACCGCGCGGCGGCCGTTCCGAAAACCGGAGGAACGGCCTGGTGGATCATGGGTCCATGGTCGGGAGCGAACTGCAGCGGAGGGTCGACGCGCTCGCGGAGGATCTCGGCCGGTCGGTGGCGATCAACGACCCGTCGGTCCGGCTGCTGTGCGCGAGCAGGCACTTCGGCGACGAGGACGCCGTGCGGGTGCGGGCGATGCTGCAGCGCAGCGCGGGCAGCGAGGCGATCGGCCACATCCTCGCCCAGGGCGTGACCCGGTGGACCGGCCCCGGCGTCATCCCGCCCCGGCCCGACCTGGACATGCTCGCCCGCGTGAGCATGCCGTTGCGCTGGCGCGGCACCCTCCTCGGCCTGCTGATGGTGATCGACCCGGACGGCACCCTCACCGCCGCCGACCTGGACGCGATCAAGACCGCCGCCGAGCCCATGGCCGCCCTGCTCTACCGGGACTTCCTGGTCGCCGACTCCGAACGCGCGGCCCGCGAGGAGACCCTGCAACGGCTGCTCAGCGCAGACCCGGCCGAGCGCGCGGTCACGCACGACTTCCCGGACACGTCCACAGTCCTGATCGCCGAGGTCCTCTCCGGCGAAACCGCCCGGATCGAAGTGGCGCTGCGGACCGCGCTGGAGGCCGCCACCCGCGGCCGCGAACCGTCCTTCTACGTGCGCGGACGGCAGGGCGTGCTGCTCGGCGCCGCGGACGCCGCGGCGATCGTCAAGCAGGCCGAGGACGTCCTCGGCGCGGGCGCCCGCTGCGTGGCAGGCATCGGCACGTCCGCCGACGGCCAGGCGTGGGTCGCCCGGGACCGCGCCGCCGTCGCCGTCCGGGCCGCCGCGACGCTGCCCCGCTTCGACGGCATCGCGCACTGGAACGACCTCGGCGCCTACGGACTGCTCCTGCGCGTCCCCGCGCCGGCCAGGGCGCACCTGCCCGAGCCGCTGCTCGCGCTGGTCGCCAAGGACCCGGGCGGACGGCTCGTGGAAACCCTCGCCGCCTACCTCGACCACGCCGGATCGAGCCTGGACACGGCCGCCGCGCTGCACATCCACCGCACGTCGCTGTACTACCGGCTGCACCGGATCGAGGAGATCACCGGACTCGACCTCGCCGACGGCGAGCACCGGCTCACCCTGCACCTCGGCCTGAAACTGCTCCCCCTGGTGCGCGACTGACCTGCCCGTTTCGACAGGATGAGGAATCGCGGCCGGCAAAACCCGACCACCGTAGGTCGTCACCCGCCGGGGTTGCGCAGATACTCCCACCGGATCAACCGGCCCCGAAGGAGCAGCCGATGAGTACCGCCGCGCAGACGTCCGCCGCCCCGGTGTCGGCCTCGCGGATCGCGATCGCCAGTTTCATCGGCACGGCCATCGAGTTCTACGACTTCTACCTCTACGGCACGGCCGCGGCGCTGGTGTTCGGGCACCAGTTCTTCCCGACGTTCTCCCCGCTGGCCGGCACGCTGGCCGCGTTCGCGACCTTCGGGGTCGGGTTCGTCGCGCGGCCGGTCGGCGCGGTGGTGTTCGGGCACTTCGGCGACCGGATCGGGCGCAAGGCGATGCTCGTCGCGTCGCTGCTGGTCATGGGCACCGGCACGGTCGCGATCGGCGCGCTGCCCACCTACAGCGCGATCGGCATCGGCGCGCCGATCCTGCTCGTGCTGTGCCGGTTCCTGCAGGGCTTCGGGCTCGGCGGCGAGTGGGGCGGCGCGGTGCTGCTGGCCACCGAGTACGCGCCACGCAACCGGCGCGGCCTGTGGTCGAGCTTCCCGCAGATGGGACCCGCGATCGGGTTCATCATCGCGGGCGGCGCGTTCCTGGTGCTTGGCGGCACGATGTCGCAGGAGTCCTTCGACGACTGGGGCTGGCGGATCCCGTTCCTGGCCAGCTCGCTGCTGATCGTCATCGGCTACTACATCCGGATGAAGATCGCCGAGACGCCGGTGTTCGAGCGCGCGATGGCCGAGCACGACAAGGCGAAGGTGCCGATCGTCGAGGTCCTGCAGCGGCAGCCGAAGACCCTGTTCCTCAGCACGTGCGCGTTCATCCTGGCGCACACGCTCTTCTACACGATCACCACGTTCTCGCTGTCCTACGGCACCACGGTGCTCAAGCTGGACAAGAACATGCTGCTGATCTGCGCCATGATCAGCGCGCTCGTGATGGGCCTGGCGACCCCGCTGCTCGCGACGTGGTCGGACCGGGTCGGCCGCCGCCGGGTGTGCCTCGGCGCCGCGGTGCTCGCGGTGGCTTGGGCGTTCCCGCTGTTCGCGCTGATCAACACGGGCAACCCGGTGCTGATCGCGCTCGCGATGGCGGTCGGGATGATCGCGTTCGCCGCGCTGTTCGCGCCGATGGGCGCGTTCCTGCCGGAGCTGTTCGCGACCCGCTACCGCTACACCGGCGCGTCGATCGCGTACAACGCCAGCGGCGTGATCGGCGGTGGGGTGAGCCCCATCCTGGCCACGCAACTCATCGCCGCGACGGGTTCGTCCCTGCCGGTTTCCGGGTACGTCGCGGGGATAGCGGTGATTTGCGCGGTGTGCGTCTGGTTCCTGCGCGAGACCCGGGGCAACGAACTCGAGTGAGATCGACGCGCGTTGTTCGCCCGGGCGTCGCCTGACGGTCGGCACCGCCACACGCGGAACGGACAAAGTGCGCACATGTCTGACATCACTCGAAGGGGTGCACTCGGCCTCGCCGGCGCGGGTGCGGTGACGTTGATGACCGCGAGCGGGGCGCAGGCCCGGCCCGGGGACGACGCGGTGATCGGCCGCGCCGCCGGCGACACGCTGCACGTGACCACGTTCAACATCCGCCTGGACACCAAGGCCGCGCCGGGCACGCCGGACTCGTGGACCGACCGGCGGCCGGTGCTCGCGCGGTTCCTGGAGATCGAGCAGCCCACCGTGCTGGGCATCCAGGAGGGCCTGTACCACCAGGTCAAGGAGATCGCGGCGGACCTGCCCAAGCACTACGAGTGGATCGGCCTCGGCCGCGAGGGCGGCGGGCGCGGCGAGTTCATGGCGATCTACTACGACACGCGCCGCGTCGAACCGCTCGACTTCGACCACTTCTGGCTGTCCGACACGCCGTACGTGATCGGGTCGAAGTCGTGGGGCAACAACGTCGTGCGGATGGTCACCTGGGTGCGCTTCCGCGATGCCCGCACCGGCAAGGAGTTCGTGCACGTCAACACCCACTTCGACCACCAGTCGGAGAACGCGCGGCAGCGCAGCGCGGGCTTGGTGCGCGACCGGATCGCCGGCTTCGACCCGGCGCTGCCGGTGGTGCTGACCGGCGACTTCAACACCCCGGCCGACTCGGTGTCGTACCGGACGCTGATCGAGGGCGGGCTGTCCGACACCTGGCGCACGGCGGCGAAGCAGCTCACGCCGGAGTGGGGCACGTTCCCGAACTACCGCGACCCGGTGCTGGGCGCGAACCGGATCGACTGGGTGCTGGCGAACTCGCGGGTGTCGGTCCTGGCTGCGGCGATCAACACGTTCCGCGTGGACGGCCGCTACCCGTCCGACCACGTGCCGGTGCAGGCGCTGGTGCGGCTGAGCTGAAAAAAAGTCCGGCCCGGTGTCCCGCGCGGTGGGAGGCTGTTCGTCCTTATCGTGAACACCGGCGACCGGCGCCGGTGCCCACACGGAGGAGCAGCCAATGCCCACCTATGCCGCCCTGCTGTACGCCGCGGACGTCGACTGGTCGCAGCCCGAGTACGCGGAGACGATCAAGGAGTACCGGGAGTTCGGCGAAGCCGCCGCCGCCGTCATCAGGGGCGGGAAGGCGCTGTACCCGACCTCGACCGCGACCACCGTGCGGGTGTCCGGCGGGAAGGGCGGCGAAATCCTGACCAGCGACGGCCCCTACGTCGAGACCAAGGAGGCCCTGACCGGCTTCTACCTGCTCGAGTGCGCCGACCTCGACGAGGCGGTGAAGCTCGCCGCGCAGCTCCCGGCCGCCTGGGACGGCGTCGTCGAGGTCCGCCCGGTGATCGAGTTCTGACCGTGGAGGCCGGTGACGCGGTCGCGCGGCTGGTGCGGGACGAGGGGACCCGCGTGCTGGCCACGCTGATCCGCGTCACCGGCAGCGTCGGCCTCGCCGAGGACGCGGTCCAGGACGCCGTCGTGCGGGCGCTGGAGACCTGGCCACGCGACGGCGTGCCGGACAACCCGCGTGGCTGGCTGCTGGTCACCGCGAAGCGGCGGGCCGTGGACCTGTTCCGCCGCGAGGCCGCGCGATCCGGGAAGGAGGCGGCGGCGATGCCGTTCGTCGAACCGGAGCCGGCCGAGGTGGTCGCGGACGACCTGTTGCGCCTCGTGTTCACCTGCTGCCACCCGGCGTTGTCGCTGGAGGCTCAGGTGGCGCTCGCCTTGCGGACGCTCGGCGGGTTGTCGACCGCCGAGGTCGCGCGGGCGCTGCTGGTGCCCGAGGCGACGATGGCGAAGCGCCTGACGCGGGCGAAGCAGAAGATCGCGCGGGCGCGGATCCCGTACCGAGTGCCGGAGGCGGCTGAGCTGCCGGACCGGCTGACGGCGGTCGCCGCGACGGTGTACCTGATCTTCAACGAGGGTTACGCCGCCGCGGCGGGCGCCGACCTGGTGCGCGCCGAGCTGACCGCGGAGGCGATCCGGCTCGCGCGGCTGCTGGCTTCGCGGATGCCCGACGAGCCGACGGTGCTGGGGCTGCTCGCGTTGCTGGTGCTGCAGAACTCCCGACGCGACGCGCGGGTGGACGCCGACGGGGTGCCGGTGCTCCTGCCGGACCAGGACCGGTCGCGGTGGGACCGCTCCGCGATCAAGGAGGGTGTGTCGCTGGTGGGCCGCGGCCTGCGGCGCGCGGTGGAACCGGACCGGTACGTCGTCCAGGCCGCGATCGCCGCCTGCCACGCGCTGGCGCCGTCCTACGCCGAGACGGACTGGGACGCCGTGATCTCCTGGTACGACGTGTTGCTGCGCATCTCCGACACGCCGGTGGTCCGCCTGAACCGCGCGGTGGCGGTGGCCGAGCGGGACGGCCCGGCGGCCGGCCTGGCGTTGGTGGACGCGATCCCCGGGCTGACTTCGTACCCGTGGTGGCACGCGGCCCGCGCCGAACTGCTGCACCGGCTGGGCGCGGCAGCCGAGGCGCGGACCGCGTACCGGCAGGCGCTGGCGCTCGGGATGAGCGAACCGCAGGCCGCCCACCTGCGCCTGCGCCTCGCCGAACTGGGCTGAGGCGCGCCGGATTTCAGCCGGCCGTCTCGCGGGGCGCCATCTCCGGGATGATGCCCAGCTGCTGCAACGCGCCGAGCATGTCGTAGTTGACCCACATCTCCACGATCCGGTCGTCGGCCCACTTGGCGCACATCATGCCGGTCATCACGTACGTCTTGCCGGTCGCGGGCAGGCCGCGGAACTCCGCCCGCGACGTGCCGCCCATGGTGAACCGGACCGCGCACAGGTCGCCGTCGACGAGCACGTCGTGGATGTCCATGTGCAGGTCCGGGTTGGCGGTGCGCAGGTCGCTGACCTGGCGCTGGAACCCGGCGACGCCGTCCACTTCGAAGGTCGGGTCGTGGAACGTGCAGTGCGGTGCGCACAGCTCTTCGCAGGCGTCGAGCTCGCCCTGGTTCCACATCAGGTCCAGCACCCGGCGCAACCGTTCGCGCCGCTCATCGGAAGTCATGAGGTGCCTCCTTCCGGCCGCGCCGGGGCGGGCGGCGCCCGCTGAGTACTGCCGCGGCCGCGACCCGCAGTGGACACCCGGCGCGCGCGGCGCGGCCAGAGGCTTAGGGCTCTTTATCGCGCGGCGCGGACGCGGCGGCCGTAGGGCGAGCGGTGGTGGCCGATGCGGTGCACGGCCAGCGCGAGCAGCCCGAGACTGAGGGCGGCGAGCACGACGTAGCTGAGCGTCGTGCCGATCCCGTCCCACGCGGCGTGCAGCGCCACGGCGACCACGAACGTCACGGCGAAGCGGCCCATCCAGCGGGACCGCCCGCGGTGCCGGACCGCCGCCCACAACGCGGCGGCGGTCAGCCCCGTCCAGGCCATGTGCGTGGCCGGGCTGAGCACGCCGCGGATCAGCAGCGTCTGGTCGACGGCGCTGATCTCGCCCTGGGACTTGAGGAACGCGACGAGGGCGTAGCCCATCGTTTCGAGCGCCGCGAAGCCCGCCCCGGACGCGACGCCGAGCAGCAGCCCGGTCGCCGCGCGGCGGTCGCGGACGACCACGAGGACGACGGCGGGCGCGATGAGCTTCGCGGTCTCCTCGATGACGCCGACGCCGGCCATCTGGAAGGGACCGAGGTCCTTGAGAACGTCGTACTCGAGCGCCCCGGCCGTGACGACGCCGACCACACCGCCCACGATGGCGACGAGCCCGACGAGCACCGGATCGACCCCGAAGGAGAGCCGCCGCCCCCACACGAAGGTGACGAAGGTGGCCGGCCCGACGACGGCGCCGAGCAGGATCAGGGAGGGCACCAAGTTGGGGTTCTCGGTGTCCAGCAGAACCCGCCGGACGAGCTCGAACAACCCGAGCCCCACGACGAGCACGAGCACCCACGCCCACCGCCAGGACACCTTCCAAGTCGCGGTCCGCGTCCGCATGGCACCTCCGCTAAGCCCGGTGACCAGAAATCGGCCCGACGCCAGGCGGCGTTACCCCGCTCAGGCGCGCGGCAGGTGGACGGCCACCTCGGCCAGCGCGTCCAGCACGGCATCGCTGACCTGCCCGGTCGCCCGTTCACTCTCGGCGATGACGACGGTGTTGCCCGCCAACCGGGAGTCGAAGTGGTGCGCCGTGAACCGCACGTCGGCCATCTGGATCAGCGAGGCCGCCAGCGGCGTGATGTCACCGTTGCCGTGGATCTTCTCCAGGCGCTCGAAGTCGCGCGCTTGGCCACGAGAGCGGAAACTCACCCAGACGACGGACACCAGCGCGGTGTTCCCGTTGCCGTCACCGATCGCGAGCAATTGACGGTCCAGCGAAGTGCACGGCGTGCGCAGGAAGAATTCGCGGATTTCGCCGTGCGAATGAATCAGGCACGAGGCATCCCGCTTCGCGGTTTTCCGCATGCCGCGCAGTCCCAGACGCTGCCACGCCTCATCCGGACGTCCTCGGCCTGCGGAACGCTTGCTGTCGGCCTTCCGGCTGTTCAGGCCACGTCCAGCCACCGCGTTCGCGCCCGAGTCCGCGACCGCGCCCTCGATCGCGGCACTGCCACCCAGGCTGACCGTCCCGCTGGTCACGCCGACCACGCCGGCCAGTGCGGCCGCAGCCACGACCCGGCCGGTCTTCTTACCGGGACCGGGGTCGGAACCACCGCCCTTACCGCCGATTCTTCTGCCCACGGAAAACCTCCCCGCCGGACTTTATGTCCAGGAGCGCGGCCGCGATTCCGCCGAATGAGCGATTGGCAATAGGTATTCCGATACCCGCGTAATTCCATTCACCGTCGAGGCCGCCCGGCTTGCCGCGGTCGCCTCCGTGCGGCATCTTTACGGTCGGCGCGCCGGGAAGTCTGGTCGGCACACCCGTCCTGAGCAGGGCCGGGCGAACGGTCGACGGCAGGAGTGGCGCGGTGGTGCTCGTCAGGATCCCGGCAAGAACCGGTGACCGCGGCGAGATCGTCGTACGCTGCGGGCATGCGCGCGTCGGAGATGGCCGAGGACTTCCCGGTCATCGCGTCGGATTCGGACGCTCTCGAAGCGGCCCGCCTGCTGGCCGCGAACCGGCTGCCCGGCCTGGTCGTCACCGATCCGCGCGGCCGTCCGGTGGCGGTCCTGCCCGCGTCGCAGGTGGTGCGGTTGCTGGTGCCGCACTACGTCCAGGACGACCCGTCGCTCGCGGGGGTGCTGTCGGAGTCGATGGCCGACCGGGTGGCGGAGAAGCTGCACGGCAAGACCGTCCGGGCCCTGCTGCCCGAGGACCGGCCGGAGCTGCCCGTGGTCAAGGCCGACGACACGATCGTGGAGGTCGCCGCGGCGATGGCGCGGTTGCGCTGTCCCCTGGTGGCGGTGGTGGACGGCGACGGGCTCACCGGGGTGATCACCGCATCGCGGCTGCTGGAGCTGGCGCTGCGGTAGGCGGTGCGCGGTGACCGTGCTCGCGATCGTCGTGTTCGCGGTCGCCTACCTGCTGATCGCGACCGACCGCGTCCCGAAGGCGGCCGCGGCGCTGGGTGGCGCCGGGATCGTGCTCGCGGCGGGCGTGGTCGGTTCGGACGAGGCGTTCTACTCGCACGACACCGGCATCGACTGGGACGTCGTGTTCCTGCTGCTCGGCATGATGATCATCGTCGGGATCCTGCGCCGCACCGGTGTCTTCGAGTTCACCGCGATCTGGGCGGCCAAGCGTGCGAAGGGCTCGCCGCTGCGGGTGATGGTCCTGCTGGTCCTGCTGACGGCGACGGCGTCGGCGTTCCTGGACAACGTCACCACGGTCCTGCTGATCGCACCGGTGACGCTGCTGGTGTGCGACCGGCTCGGGATCAGCCCGGTGCCGTTCCTGATCGCCGAGGTGTTCGCGTCGAACATCGGCGGCACCGCGACGCTGATCGGCGATCCCCCGAACATCATCATCGGCAGCCGCGCCGGCCTGACGTTCAACGACTTCCTCGTGCACCTGGCGCCGATCGTGGTCGTCGAGGTCGCCGTGTTCGCGCTGGTGCTGCGCTGGCTGTTCCGCGGCGCGTTCGACGCGGACCCGGCGCGCATCGCCGAGGTGATGACCCTCGACGAGCGCGAAGCCATCCGCGACAAGCGGTTGCTGGTGAAGTGCGGCGTCGTGCTGGCGCTCGTGTTCACCGGGTTCATCGGGCATTCGGTGTTCCACCTGGACCCGTCAGTCGTGGCGCTGCTCGGCGCCGGGGTCCTCGTGCTCGTCTCGGGCACGCGGCCGCGGGACTACCTGGCCGCGGTCGAATGGGAGACGCTGCTGTTCTTCGCGGGCCTGTTCATCATGATCGGCGCGCTCGTGCACACCGGAGTGATCGGCCGCCTGGCGCGACTCGCGGCGGACGCGACCGGCGGGAACGCGCTGCTGGCCGTGATGCTGATCCTGGTGGTCTCCGCGGTGCTCTCCGGTTTCATCGACAACATCCCCTACGTGGCGACGATGAGCCCGCTCGTGGCAGGCCTCGTGGCGGACCTGCCGGACCCCGGGCAGGCCCAGGCGCTGTGGTGGGCGCTGGCCCTGGGAGCCGACTTCGGCGGAAACCTCACGGCGATCGGCGCCAGCGCGAACGTGGTGATGCTGGGAATCGCCGCGCGCGCCGGCACACCGATCTCGTTCTGGGAATTCACCCGGAAAGGCGCGGTGGTCACTTTGATGACCGTCACGCTGGCGGCGCCGTACCTGTGGCTGAGGTACTTCGTGCTGGCGTGAAACGGGTGCAATGCCCACACGGAGCCGTCGCAGAAACCGGAACGAAGCGTGAGCAACGCCAAGTGAAGAACGTGCTCGATCGGACTGTCCAATCCCCCGTTCTCGGCGAGCTGCGGGCTGGTTTCCACACACTCGGCGAGATCGGGGACATCGACAAGGTCGCGGGCCAGATGGACGACGATCTGAACCCAGCCGGACACGCGAGAGGCGGCGGACCGCCGGGTGTTTCCCACCACAGGGAACACCCCGGCCCACGCGAAGAGCCGACTAGGGGGCTCGAACCCCTGACCTGCTGTTTACAAGACAGCTGCTCTACCAGCTGAGCTAAGTCGGCCTGGTCGGGGTCATCCTAGCAACCGCTGCCGGGCCCTCCGGATTCGTGGATGATCGGCGAAGTGGCGCACGCCACGGTTGCCCCTTTGCAACGACCGGCGTGATCCAGGCGATGGGCACCCGGGAGGCCAATCAAGGAGGTGACGGCCGTATGAACAGCACCCAGCGCGTCCGGGGCCCGGTGACCCGCAGGCGCGGCTGGCACATCCTCGAAGCGCCGGAGGACCCGGGCGTCGAGAAGGCGAACCGGCGGCGGCGGGCGACCGAGCCGCGTCGCCGGGCCTGGCACATCCTGGAAGCGCCGACCGGCGAGCAGCCGGCGCCTGACGCGACCACCGAACTCGGTCCCGCCCTGCCGGACGAGGCGACGGTCAACTTCGTCCTCGACCTGGTCCTCCGGGTCGGCGAGGTGCAGATGGCCAGCGGCGCCGGCGCCTCCGACGTGACCGCCACCATCCTCTCCCTCACCGCGGCCTTCGGTCTCCCGCACTGCGAGGTGGACGTCATCTTCACGTCCATCACCGTCACCTGTCACCGGGGCACCGACGCGAACCCGATCACGGCCCTGCGCGTCGTCCGCTCGCGCAGCCTCGACTACACCCGCCTGTCGCAGACGGAGATGCTGGTCCAGCAGATCCTGCGCGGCAACCTCAGCGCGGAAGAGGCCTACACCGAGCTGCACAAGATCACCACCGCGCCGCACCCGTACCCGCGCTGGTTCGCCACGCTGGCCTGGGGCGGCATGGCCTTCTTCATCACCCTGCTGCTCAGCGGCACCCTGGACGTCGCGGTCGGCGCGCTGATCATCTCCGCCCTCATCGACCGGCTCGGGCGCCTCCTCAACCGCGTCGCGCTGCCGTTCTTCTTCCAGCAGGCCGTGGGCGGGCTGGTCGCGACGGGGCTGGCCACCTTTGCCGTCAACACCGGCCTCGTCCCGACCCGGTTCTCCACGCTGGTCGCCGCCGCGGCGATCACCGTGCTCCTCTCCGGTCTGTCCACCGTGTCCGCGGTGCAGGACGCCATCACCGGCTACAACGTCACCGCCGCGGGCCGCACGATGGAAACGATCCTCATGTCCGCGGGCCTGATCACCGGCGTCGCCCTCGCGCTGAACATCGCGAAGGCGCTCGGCTTCACCCCGGCCGAACCGGTGCTGCCCGCGCAGACGGCCGACAGCCTGCTGGTGATCGTGCCCGCGGGCGCGGCCGCGGCCGCCTGCTTCGCCGTCGCCTCCTACTCGACGTTGCGGTCGATGCTCGTGGCCGCCGCCGCGGGCGCGATCGGCGCCGGTGTCTACGGCGCGCTGGTGATCGTCGGCCGGTTCGACGTCATCACCTCCTCCGCCGTCGCGGCCGTCGTGATCGGGTTCTCCGGCGGCGTTCTGGCCCGCCGCCTGAAGGTGACGCCGCTGGTCGTGGCGGTGTCGGGAATCACGCCCCTGCTGCCCGGTCTGTCGACGTACCGTGGCCTTTATGAGCTGGCCACGCAGAGCAACGGCAACCTCTCCACGCTGATCAAAGCCGCGGCGATCGGGCTTGCGCTGGCCGCGGGCGTGGTACTCGGGGAGTACCTCGCGCAGCCGGTCCGGACCGGTCTCGGCCGGCTCGAACGGAAGCTCGCCGGCCCCCGGATGGCGGGTCCGCTGCGGACGACCGATCGGCGACTGGAGTAGCCGCTGGTGGGCCACCGCGCGGTGGATCTTGGTTCGCCGTCGCGAGATAGTGTTCGAGCGGACGACAAGGGAGCATGGCCACGTGAGCGAACCAGGGATCGGCACGGCTTCGGCGGACTTCGTCGTGGTCGCCAACCGGCTGCCCGTCGACCTCGAACGGACGGCCGACGGCAACCAGCGCTGGACCGCGAGTCCGGGCGGCTTGGTGTCGGCGCTGGAGCCGTTCCTGCGTTCGCGCAAGGGCGCCTGGGTGGGCTGGCCGGGCGTGCCGGGTGTCGACGTCGACCCGTTCAGCGACGAGGGCATGGTCCTCTACCCCGTCTCCCTGTCCACCGAAGAGGTCCGCGACTACTACGAGGGCTTCTCCAACGCCACGCTGTGGCCGCTCTACCACGACGTGGTCGCGCCGCCGGTGTTCGACCGCGGCTGGTGGGAGAGCTACGTCCAGGTCAACCGCCGCTTCGCCGAGGCCAGCGCGCAGGTCTCGGCCGAGGGCGCCACCGTGTGGGTGCAGGACTACCAGCTGCAGCTGGTGCCGAGCATGCTCCGCGAGCTGCGCCCCGACCTGCGCATCGGCTTCTTCCTGCACATCCCGTTCCCGCCGGTCGAGCTGTTCATGCAGCTGCCGTGGCGCGCGGAAATCGTGCGCGGCCTGATCGGCGCCGACCTGGTCGGGTTCCACCGGCCCGGCGGCGCGCAGAACTTCCTGTGGCTGGCCCGCACGCTGCTCGGGCTGGAGCCCAGCCGCGGCGCGGTCGGCGTGCGGTCCCGGCCGGGCATGATGCAGGTCGGCAACCGCACGGTCCGGGTCGGCGCGTTCCCGATCTCGATCGACGCGGCCGGCCTGGACACCCTCGCCCGCACCAAGGAGGTCGCGGAGCGGGCCGCGCAGATCCGCCGCGACCTGGGCAACCCGAAGACCGTCCTGCTCGGGGTCGACCGCCTGGACTACACCAAGGGCATCGACCTGCGGCTGCAGGCGCTGCACGAGCTGCTCCAGGAGGGCCGGGTCCAGCCCGAGGACGTCACCTTCGTCCAGCTGGCCACCCCGAGCCGGGAACGCGTCGAGCACTACCAGCGGATGCGCACCGAGATCGAGCAGATGGTGGGCCGCATCAACGGCGAGTTCGCCCGCGTCGGTCACCCGGTGGTGCACTACCTGCACCAGTCGGTCGACCGCAAGGAGCTGGCCGCGTTCTACAGTGCGGCCGACGTCATGGTCGTCACCCCACTACGCGATGGGATGAATCTCGTCTGCAAGGAGTACGTCGCGTGCCGTCACGATCTCGGCGGCTCGCTCGTGCTGTCCGAGTTCGCCGGCGCCGCCGCCGAGCTGACCAGCGCTTTTCTCGTCAACCCGCATGATCTCGACGGGGTTAAGAACGCGTTGGAGGCGGCCATTACGCTCGACCCTGCCGAGGGCAGACGCCGGATGCGCGCGTTGCGGCGTCAGGTCCTCACCCACGACGTCGACAGGTGGGCACGGTCGTTCCTCGAGGCACTCGGGTCCGAACCGGCCGCCTGAGTGGCCCACCTGCAGCAACAAGCTTTTGAGCTCCTTAAGGAGGAGTGGTGACCGCCGAGTCCCTGCCCGCTGAGCTGCGCCGTGCGATCGTGCAGATCGCTCGCACGCCGCGATTGCTGGTCGCTTGCGACTACGACGGGACCTTGGCTCCGATCGTGACCAACCCGGACGAGGCGCGCCCGCTGCCCGAGTCGGTGGGCGCGCTGCGCTCGCTGGCCGGGCTGCACGAGACGACCACCGCGGTCATCTCCGGCCGCGCGCTGCGCGACCTCGCCATCCTGTCGCGACTGCCGCACGAGGTGCACCTGGTCGGCAGCCACGGTTCCGAATTCGACATCGGCTTCGTGCACGAGCTCGACGCCCAGGCCCGCGACCTGCACCGCAGGGTCGAGCAGGAGCTGGAGCGCATCGCCGGTGACGTGCCGGGCGTGAGCCTGGAGGTCAAGCCGGCCAGCATCGCCGTGCACGTCCGCCGCGCCGACCGCGAGGCCGCCCGCCGCGTGCTCGACGAGGTCCACAGTGGACCGTGCACGTGGGAGGGCGTGACGACCACCGACGGCAAGGAGGTCGTCGAGCTCGCCGTCGTGCAGACCGACAAGGGCCGCGCGCTGGACACCCTGCGCCACCAGGTCGGCGCCACCGCGGCGATCTTCCTCGGTGACGACGTCACCGACGAGAAGGCGTTCGCGCGGCTGTCCGGCCCCGACGTCGGCGTCAAGGTCGGCGACGGGGAGACCCTGGCCGCCTACCGCGTGCCCGGCACCGAGGACGTCGCCACGGTCTTGGCGTTCATGCTGGAGGAGCGCCGCAACTGGCTCTACGGCGAGCAGGCGCCGCCGATCGAGCGGCTGTCGATGCTGTCCAACGAGCGCGCGGTCGCCCTGGTCACGCCGGACGCCCGGCTGACCTGGATGTGCCACCCCGGCCCGGACGCGCCCGCGGTGTTCGCCGACCTGCTCGGCGGCACCAGTGCGGGCCACTTCTCGATCAAGCCGCACCACAACGGCCTGCCGCTGGGCCAGCGGTACCTGCCGAACACGATGACGGTGGAGACCCGCTGGTCGCGGCTGCTGGTGACGGACTACCTGGAGCCGGAGGGCCCGCCGCACCGCACCGACCTGGTGCGCGTGGTCTCCGGGACCGCCGCCGCGTCCGTGGTGTTCGCGCCGCGGCCGGAGTTCGGCGGTGTCCCGGTCCGGCTGGTGCCCGACCCCGAGGGCCTGCGCGTGCTGGGCACGTCGGAGCCGATCGTGCTGCGCTCGCCGGGCGTGGCGTGGGAGATCACCTCCGACGGCCTGCACGACACCGCGACCGCGCTGGTCCAGCCCACCCAGGACGAGCCGGTCGTGCTCGAACTGCGCTGCGGCACCACGGACCTGACCGCGCACGAACTGTCCGAACCGGAGCGGCGGGCCCGGGCGGGCGCCTACTGGAGCGACTGGGCGACCACGCTGAAGCTGCCGAACGTGGAGCCGGAGCTGGTCGCGCGCTCGGCGCTGACGCTGCGCGGGCTGTGCAACGCCGACACCGGCGCGGTGCTCGCGGCGGCCACGACGTCGCTGCCGGAGGAGATCGGCGGCGTGCGGAACTGGGACTACCGCTACTGCTGGATCCGCGACGCGGCGTTCACCGTGCGCGAGCTGGTCGGGCTGGGCTCGCTGGCCGAGGCCGAGGGCTACCTGCGGTGGCTGCACGGCGTGCTGTCGACGCTGGCCGGCCCGGAGCGGCTGCACCCGCTGTACACGATCAACGGCACCCAGCTGGGCGCCGAGGCCGTGATCGACTCGCTGCCCGGCTATGCGGGTTCGCGCCCGGTGCGCGTCGGCAACCTGGCGAACCACCAGGTGCAGCTGGACGTGTTCGGCCCGGTCGTCGAGCTGGTGGCCGAGCTGGCGCAGGTGCGCGGCGAGCTGCGGGACGAGGACTGGCAGCTGGTGCGCGCGATGGCCGAGGCCGTCACGCGGCGCTGGTCGGAGCCCGACCACGGCATCTGGGAGGAGCGGCACGTGCCGCGCCACCGGGTGTACTCGCGTGTCATGTGCTGGGTGACCGTCGACCGCGCCATCAAGCTCGGCGAGGTGTACGGGCGCGAGATCCCGGCCGGGTGGCACGACCTGCGCGAGGAGATCGCGACCGACGTGCTGACCCACGGCTGGAACGACGAGGTCCAGGCGTTCACCACGGCCTACGACGGCACCGACCTGGACGCGGCTTCGCTGTTCGTCGGGCTGGCCGGGCTGATCGACCCGTCGGACGAGCGGTTCCAGCACACGGTGACCGCGATCGAGGCCGAGCTGCGCAGCGGTTCCACGGTGTACCGCTACCGCCGCGACGACGGCCTGCCCGGCGGCGAGGGCGGGTTCCACCTGTGCGCCGCGTGGCTGATCGAGGCGTACCTGCTGACCGGCCGCCGCACCGAGGCGGAGGAGCTGTTCGAGCAGCTGGTCGACGCGGCAGGCCCGACGGGTCTGCTGCCCGAGCAGTACGACCCGGTGGCGGAGCGCTCGCTGGGCAACCACCCGCAGGCGTACTCGCACCTCGGGCTGATCCGCTGCGCCAAGCTGCTGTCCGGCGCGTAGGTCACGGTTCGGACGAAGGCCCCCTCCGGCTGCCGGAGGGGGCCTTCTCTCTTGCCGAGGGTCCTGGTGCGGCGGGGCCGCAGATGATTCCGGCGCCGACGCCGCGCGGGCTCCGTCAGGCGTAGTTGGCCGCGTGCAGGGCCGCCGCCACCGAGTCGACCTCCAGCACCCGTATCCCGTCCGGCAGCTTGCCCGGGTCGGGCGGCACCAGCGCGTGCGTGAACCCCATCCGGGCGGCTTCCGCCAGCCGCCGCCCGGCGCCGGTCACCCGGCGGACCTCCCCGGCGAGCCCGACCTCGCCGACGACCACCAGCCGCGGCGACAACGCGACGTCCCGCACCGACGACCACAGCGCCAGCAACACGGACAGGTCGACGGCGGGCTCGGTGACCTTCATCCCGCCGACCGTCGCCGAGTAGACGTCCCGGTCGCCCAGCTTGATCCCGCCGCGCTTCTCCAGCACGGCGAGGATCATCGCCACCCGCGCGGAGTCCAGGCCGCTCACGGCCCGCCTGGGCTGCGGCGCGCCCGCGCTCGACACGAGCGCCTGCACCTCGCACAGCAGCGGCCGCTTGCCCTCGACCGTGACCGTCACCGCGGTGCCCGGCACCGCGTCCTCCCGCCGGTTCAGGAACAGCCCGGACGGGTCCGGCACCCCGACGATGCCGTCCTCACGCAGCTCGAAGCACCCGATCTCGTCCGCGGGCCCGAACCGGTTCTTCACCCCGCGCACCATCCGCAGCGTGGAGTGCCGGTCGCCCTCGAAGTGCAGCACCACGTCGACCAGGTGCTCCAGCACGCGCGGCCCGGCGACCGAGCCGTCCTTCGTGACGTGCCCCACGAGCACGACCGGCAGCCCGCGCTCCTTCGCCAGCGCCACCAGGCCGGCCGTGACCGCCCTGACCTGCGTGACACCGCCCGGCGCGCCCTCCACCTGCGGCGAGGCCATCGTCTGCACCGAGTCGACGATCAGCACACCCGGCTTGACCGCGTCGACGTGCCCGAGGATCGCCGAAAGATCGCTTTCCGCCGCCAGGAACACGCCCTCGTGCACGTTCTTCGTCCGCTCGGCGCGCAGCCGCACCTGCCCCGCGGACTCCTCGCCGGTGACGTACAGCGCGGGCCCGGACCCGCCGCGGGCCCACTGGTAGGCCACCTCGAGCAGGAGGGTGGACTTGCCCACGCCCGGCTCGCCGGCCAGCAGCACGACCGCGCCGGGCACCAGCCCGCCGCCGAGCACGCGGTCCAGCTCGCCGACGCCCGTGGTGCGGGCGCGAGCGGCCTCGATGTCGACCTGGCCGATCGGCCGCGCCGGGGCGCTGGGCGCGCCGGCCGCCACGCGGGCTATCGCCGGGCGCGCGTCACCGCGCTCCTCGATGGTTCCCCACGCCTGGCACTCCGGGCAGCGGCCGACCCACTTGGCGGTCTCGTACCCGCACTCACCGCAGCGGTAGCTGGTGCCCTTCTTGACCATGGTCGGTCACGCTAGCTGGCACCACCGACAGTTCTAGTGACCGCCGGCTTCCGCCTCGCCGGACGGCTGGCAGCTCAGCTCGACCGTGGGCGCCTGGATCGGCAGCTGCACGGTGACCGGGCCGGCGTCGCGGAAGGTGAAGGTGACCGGGATGGTCTGGCCGGGCCACACGACCTGCTTGATGCCCTGCAGGACGACCTCGGCGTGACCGATCCGGGTCGGCTGGCCGGTGGGGCCCGCGGTCGGCGACGCGGACGCCGACGAAGTGGGCGAGGTCTGGGTCGAGCTCGGCGCCGCGGAGCTGGACTCCGGCTGCTGCACGGACTCGCCCTCGTTGGCCGGGCCGATCAGGAGCTTGCTGCCCGCGACGATGGCCTTCTGGCCCTCGACGGTGGCGCTCGCCGCGTTCGCGCTGCTCACGGAGACCAGCTCGTCGTCGGCGGTGCCGTCGTTGGCGATCACCAGCGTCAGCGGGGCACTCGACCCGGTCGCGTAGGCCTGCTGGCAGTCGTTGCGGTTCACCAGGCCGGCGTCCCGCAGGACGAGCTTGCCTGCCTGGGCCATGGCGCCGTTGACCGCGGGCAGCATGGTGTTGGTCTGGGTGATCTGCCCGGCCCCGCACCCGGCCAGAGCCAGGGCGGCACCCACGGCGACCACGCTCGCGCCGACCACACGACGTTTCTGCAGCCTCACGGTCTCAGTCCCTCCTAAAGCCAGTGGCAGCCCGATCCTATCTGCGCCGCGAAGCGGCTCCGTTGAGGGTGGTGGTGGGCCGGCGGGAGGGGCCTAGCTATGGCCGGAAAGCCCGCCACCGAGGGTGCGCCGAGGGGGCCGGAAACCGTCCACAATGGATCAGACAATCAATGTCGACAGGGTTCCCCACCACCTGCATGAGCATGCACTTTATCGGTTTGTCAACCCCCCGGATGGCCCCTGACCTGCGACGACGATCTCGGCCCGCTAGGTGGGCCCCCTCGCCGCGTGCTAGGATGGAGGCAGCGAAAGGGGCAGAGGACACATGGTTTTCAAGGTCGGAGAGACCGTCGTCTACCCGCACCACGGTGCCGCACTCATCGAAGCGATCGAGACCCGCGTGATCAAGGGCGAGGAGAAGCAGTACCTCGTCCTCAAAGTCGCGCAAGGGGACCTCACGGTTCGCGTGCCCGCTGACAACGCCGAGATCGTCGGCGTGCGGGACGTCGTGGGCCAGGATGGTCTGAACCGGGTTTTCGACGTGCTGCGAGCGCCGCACACCGAGGAGCCCACGAACTGGTCTCGTCGGTACAAGGCCAACCTCGAGAAGCTCGCCTCGGGCGATGTGAACAAGGTGGCCGAAGTGGTGCGCGACCTCTGGCGGCGCGAGAAGGACCGCGGCCTGTCCGCCGGCGAGAAGCGCATGCTGGCCAAGGCGCGGCAGATACTGGTCAGTGAGCTCGCCCTGGCGGAGGGCACCGACGAGGGCAAGGCGGAGACGCTGCTCGACGAGGTCCTGGAGACAGCGGCCGTCTAGAGCACAGGCTGACCTCGCGAGATGAGCCGGGCAGACGTGCTCATCTACTGCGTGTGCCTCATGAGACACAGCTCGTCCCGCGAAGTGAGACCCCGGCGATGAAGGTCGCGGCAGTCCTCATCGCCGACCCCGAGGGGCCGGACCCGTGCGCGCTCGTGCGCGGTGCGCCGCTGTTGCGGCACGCCGTGGACGGCCTGCTGGAGTCCGGATGCGCGGACCGCCTGGCGGTGGCGGTTCCCAAACCCGTGCTCGGGGATTGTGAATTGATCATACGGGCAGTACCCGGCGCCGGTTCCCGGTGCCGGGTACTGGCCTGTGGTCCTGAGCGCGCCGAATCCGTCCGGGCGGCCGTCGAGGCCACCGGGGAATCCGATGTCGTGCTCGTGCACGACATCGCGCGTCCGTTCGTGCCTCCCGCCACCGTCCGCGCGGTGGCCGAGGCGGTGTTCGCCGGGGCAGAGGCGATCATCCCGGTCCTACCCGTGACCGACACCGTCAAACTCGTTTCCGGCGACGTGATCGCCGCCACCTCGGACCGCGACCACCTGCGTGTCGTGCAGACCCCCGTCGGCTACCGCCCCGAAGTGCTCCGCGAGCTCTGCGCACGCGGCGCGGACCCGCTGTCGGACCTGCCCGGTAGCGTGCGCACCGTGGCCGGGCACCCCACCGCGCTCCGGCTCACCACGGCCTTCGACGTGGCCGTCGCGGAAGCACTACTCGAGGAGCAGGGTTGAGGGTCGGGACCGGGGTCGACGTCCATCCGATCGAGGCGGGCCGCGAGTGCTGGATCGCCGGGCTGCTGTGGGAGGGCGCCGACGGCTGCGCCGGCCACTCCGACGGCGACGTGGCCGCCCACGCGCTGTGCGACGCGATGCTGTCCGCCGCCGGGCTCGGCGACCTGGGCGCGGTGTTCGGCACCAGCGACCCCCGCTGGGCAGGCGCGCACGGCGCCGAGTTCGTGGCCGAGGCGCGTCGGCTCGTCGAGGCCCAAGGCTGGCGGCTGGGCAACGCGTCGGTGCAGGTCATCGGCAACGCGCCACGCATCGGCAAGCGGCGTGAAGAGGCCCAGGACGTCCTGAGCAAGGCCGCGGGCGGCGCGGTCAGCGTCAGCGGCACCACCACCGACGGGCTCGGCCTGACCGGCCGCGGCGAGGGCATCGCCGCGGTCGCCACCGCGCTGCTGCTGCCGGCGGAATAAGTCACACGAATCCCGAGGTCATCCCCGGTAGCCTGTGTTCTGTGACGATTCAGGCGGTGATGTTCGACTTCTCCGGCACCCTCTTCCGGCTCGAGCAGAACTCCAGCTGGCTGTCCGACCTCACGACCCCCGACGGCGCCCCGCTCGACGTCGAGGCGCAGACCGAGCTGATGCGCCGCATGACCGCCCCGACCGGGCAGGTCGTCGAGCTGTCCGAGGAGTACCAGCACGCGTGGGAGAACCGGGACCTCGACCCGGCGCTGCACCGCAAGATCTACCTCGAGGTGCTGCGCAAGTCCGGCGTCGCGCACGCCCACCAGGCCGAGGCGCTCTACAACCGCCTGATCGACCCTGCGGAGTGGACGCCGTACCCGGACACCGAGGCCGCGCTGAAGGACACCGCCGCCAAGGGCGTCAAGGTCGGCGTGCTGAGCAACATCGCCTTCGACATCCGGCCCGCGTTCGCGATGCGCGGCTACACCGACTTCGTCGACGAGTTCCTGCTCTCCTTCGAGGAGGGCTACATCAAGCCGCAGCCCGAGGTGTTCCGGCTGCTGATCGACAAGCTCGGGGTCGCGCCGGAGAACACGCTCATGGTCGGCGACAGCGAGGAGGCCGACGGCGGGGCGAAGGCGCTCGGCTGCGCGTTCGCCCTCGTCGACCCGCTGCCGACCGCCGAACGCCCGGACGGCCTGCTCACGGCCCTGCGCACGCACGGGGTGCTCTGAGCGGCGTCAAGGTGACCCGTACCATTTCAGGGTGGCCCTTCATCTGTACGACACCGCGAGCAGGAACGTGCGGGAGTTCCACCCCGCCCGTAGCGGAACGGCGTCCATGTACGTGTGTGGGGCCACCGTGCAGGGCATTCCGCACATCGGGCACGTCCGCGGCGCCCTGAACTACGACGTCCTGCGCCGCTGGCTGATCCACAGTGGACTGGACGTGTTGTTCGTGCGGAACGTCACGGACATCGACGACAAGATCCTCACCAAGGCCGCCGACGCCGGGCGGCCGTGGTGGGAGTGGGCGGCGACGCACGAACGGGCGTTCGAGGAGGCCTACACGGTCCTCGGCTGCCTGCCGCCGTCCATCGCGCCGCGCGCCACCGGGCACGTCACGCAGATGGTGGAGCTGATGCAGCGCCTCATCGACGCCGGGCACGCCTACGCGGCAGGCGGCGACGTGTACTTCGCCGTGTCCACGTTCCCCGAGTACGGCGCCCTGTCCCGGCAGAAGCTGGACGAGGTGCAGCAGGGCGAGACCCTGGCCGAGGGCAAGCGCGACCCGCGGGACTTCACGCTGTGGAAGAGCGCCAAGCCGGGCGAGCCGTCGTGGCCGACCCCGTGGGGCGACGGGCGGCCGGGCTGGCACCTGGAGTGCTCCGCGATGGCGACCACCTACCTGGGCGCCGAGTTCGACATCCACGGCGGCGGCGTCGACCTGGTGTTCCCGCACCACGAGAACGAGCGCGCCCAGTCGCAGGCGGCGGGTGACCCGTTCGCGCGGTTCTGGCTGCACAACGCGTGGGTGACGCTGTCCGGCGAGAAAATGTCGAAGTCGCTGGGCAACGTCGTGTCGATCGAGGCGATGCTGCGGAACTACCGGGCCGCCGAGCTGCGGTACTACTTGGTGCAGCCGCACTACCGGTCGACCATCGAGTACTCCGACGGCGCGTTGTCCGAGGCGGCCCAGGGCTACCGGCGGATCGAGGGCTTCCTGCGCCGGGCGGCGCAGCGGACGGGCACGGTCGAGCCGGGTGAGCTGGCGCCCGAGTTCGTCGCCGCGATGGACGACGACCTGTCCACGCCGGCGGCGGTCGCGGCCGTGCACAACCTGGTCCGCGAGGGTAACGCGGCACTGGACTCCGGCGATGACGCCAAGGCGCGCGCGGCCGCGGGCTCGGTGCGCGCGATGATGGGTGTGCTCGGGCTGGACCCGCTGGCACCGGAATGGGCGGAGAGCTCGGCGGCGGAGACGCCGGCGAGGGCCGCACTGGCCGAGTTGGTCGAGGCGATGCTCGTGGAGCGCCAGGAGGCGCGCGCCACGCGTGACTTCGCCAGGGCCGACGCCGTGCGCGACCGCCTGCTCAAGGCGGGGATCGCGGTCGAAGATACTCCCGATGGTCCGGTGTGGACCGTGAAAGAAGCTTAAATGGCAGGCAATTCCAAGCGCCGGGGTGCGGTTCGCAAAGAGGGCACCAAGAAGGGCGCCGTCGTCGGCTCCGGCGGTCAGCGCCGCCGCGGGCTGGAGGGCAAGGGCCCGACGCCGCGCGCGGAGATGCGCCCTGGGCACCCGAAGCAGAAGCGCGCCGCGGCGGCTGCCGCGCGCGCCGAGAAGTCCCGCGACCGCCGCGAAGGGCCGGAGATCATCGCGGGCCGCAACCCGGTGGTCGAGGCCCTGCGCGCGGGCGTGCCGGGCACCACGCTGTTCGTGGCGCTGAACATCGACGCCGACGACCGGGTCACCGAAGCGGTGCGGCTGGCGGCGGACAAGGGCATCTCGATCCTGGAGATCCCGCGCGAGGAGCTGGACCGCAAGACCAACCGCGCGGTGCACCAGGGGCTCGGGCTGCAGGTGCCGCCGTTCGAGTACAGCCACCCGGACGACCTGCTGGCGATCGCGAAGAACTCGGGTGAGCCGCCGCTGCTGGT
This sequence comes from Amycolatopsis sp. NPDC006131, assembly GCF_040614175.1. Lineage (NCBI taxonomy): Bacteria > Bacillati > Actinomycetota > Actinomycetes > Pseudonocardiales > Pseudonocardiaceae > Amycolatopsis > Amycolatopsis sp. NPDC006131. The sequence goes on along the minus strand of NZ_JBEXTX010000007.1, from coordinate 14,381 downwards.
GGCGCTCGACGGCGTGACCGACCCGCGGAACCTGGGCGCGGTGGTGCGTTCGGCGGCGGCGTTCGGGGCGCACGGGGTGCTGCTGCCGCAGCGTCGCAGCGCGGGCGTCACGGCCGTGGCGTGGCGGACGAGCGCCGGCACCGCGGCGAAGATGCCGATCGCGATCGCGACCAACCTGACCCGGCAGCTGAAGCTGTGGGCGGAGGAGGGCCTGATGATCGCGGGCCTGGACGCGGACGGCTCGGTCGGGATCGACGACCTGTCGCTGGCGACGGATCCGCTGGTGGTCGTGGTGGGCTCCGAGGGGCGTGGCCTGTCCCGCCTGGTGCGCGAGACCTGCGACGAGACGGTGTCGATCCCGATGGCCGCCGGGGTGGAGTCGCTGAACGCGTCCGTCGCGGCGGCGGTGCTGCTGGCGGAGGTCGCGCGGCGGCGTCGGGTGGCGGGCCGCATCTGATCGTGGCTGTTCGAGCGGCGCCGGTCTCCGGCGCCGCTTCTTTTTGTGGCGGGCAGCGGGGAACTTCACACACCCGCTGCTGAAGCGGTGAGTTTCACTCCTTCGGGCCAACCGGGTCGGCTAAGGTCAGTGCGCTGATCCGCTTGCACAGGGGGACCCCAGGTCGATGTCGTTCGCTTCACCGCTGTTCCTCTGGTACTTCCTCCCGGCGACGTTGCTCGCCGTGCTGGTGCTGCCGAGGAGCTGGCGGAACGGCATCATCGCGGTCGCCAGCCTGATCTTCTACGCCAGTGGCGCGGGCGCGTTCACCCTGCTGCTCCTGGCGTGCATGGTGGTCAACTTCGCGGCAGGCACCGCGCTGGAACCGAACCCGTGGGAGCCGCGGTCGAGCCGGAAGCGGTCGCTGCTGATCGCGGTCATCTGCTTCGACGTCGGCATCCTGGTGGTCTGGAAGTACGCCGGGTTCGCCACACAGCAGATCGACTACTTCACCCAGCTCTTCGGCGGCTCGTTCCCGGTGGCGCACCTGGCGTTGCCGATCGGCATTTCGTTCTTCACGTTCCACCACATCTCGTACGTGGTCGACATCTACCGGGGTGAGCGGCGGGCGCTGCGGAACCCGGTGTCGTTCGTGACCTACATCGCGATGTTCCCGCAGCTGGTGGCGGGGCCGATCGTGCGGTACCGGGAGATCGCGGACCAGTTGCCGCAGCACCGGTCGCACCCGTTGGACGACATCGCCGCGGGCTTCCCGCGGTTCGCGCTGGGCCTGTGCAAGAAGGCGATCATCGCGGACTCGCTGAGCCCGATGGTGGAGGCGTGCTTCGCGGCGCCCGGCGACGAGATGACGTTCGCGATCGCGTGGCTCGGCGCGGTCGGGTACACGCTGCAGCTGTACTTCGACTTCTCCGGCTACTCGGACATGGCGATCGGGCTGGGCCGGATGCTCGGGTTCCGGCTGCCGGAGAACTTCGCGCGGCCGTACTCGTCGGTGACGGTGACCGAGTTCTGGCGGCGCTGGCACATGTCGCTGAGCCGCTGGTTCCGCGACTACGTGTACATCCCGCTCGGCGGCAACCGGGCGGGCGCGGCGAAGACGTACCGGAACCTGTGCATCGTGTTCGTGCTGACCGGCTTCTGGCACGGCGCGAACTGGACGTTCCTGGTGTGGGGTTGTTACCACGGGCTGCTGCTGATCATCGAGCGGCGGTTCGGCTGGGACCGCACGCCGGCAGCGGTGGCCGCACGGGTGGGCCGCCGGGTGCTGACGCTGGTGCTCGTGGTGTTCGGCTGGGTGTTCTTCAAGTCGGCCGACATCGGGCACGCGTTCACCATGATCGGGCACATGCTGGTCCCCGATTTCGACGGCCTGACGGACGTCGTCGAGGCGGCGCTGACCAACCAGCGGGTGGTCATCCTGATCGCCGCGCTGGCGATCTTCGCGCTGCCTGCCAACCCGGTCACCGGGCCGCTACTGGAGTCCGCCCGAACCCGCGGCGCCGTCGGCTTGCGGATCGGCGTGATGACGGCAGGCGCGTTGTACGCCGCGATCCTGGTCGCCAACGGGACTTTCAGCCCGTTCCTGTACTACCAGTTCTGAGTGGCGGCGTGCTCCAGGGCGTTCCGGTACTCGTCCGCGCTGAACCGGAAAGGGCCGACGCCCGGGTAGCTTTCGAGCTCCTGGTCTTGTGAGTCCTGCCAGCGGAAGTCGCGCCAGATGATGCGGTCGTCCTGCCGGATGATCATCGCGGTGATGGCTCCGCAGCCGAGATCGCCGCACTCCGGGCAGCAGTAGAGCACCTGCCGCCCGTCCGGAAGGCTGGACGGGCCGCGGAGCAGCAGACGGTCCACCTCTCCGCTCAGGGCACGCGGCGGAAGATCAGTGGCGAGCGCCGAAACCACGTCCTCCCCGTCGAAGAGCGACAGCAGGGGCCGGTCATCGATCACGAAGTCCAGGAACTCCCGTCGCCTGCGCCTTGCACCGGCCCCCAGCACGGCGCCGCCGCGGACGGCGGGTTTCAGTCCGAAGAAGTTCTGGAACATCGGCCGGCTCCTTGTCTGGCTCTGACGCTGCCCGCGACTTAACCGGTGGCTGTTTCGCCTGCTCGACGCTACGTTTCCCAGTATCACCGGGGTGAGGGGGATGCCGTGCCGGAGCGGATCATGTTCGTTCAGCTGAAGACCGGCTTCGACACCGATCGTGGTCCGTCGTGGATCGGGTGGGTGCGGTTTTCCCGGACGTGGCAGACGGCCTACTTCCACGGCCGGACGCTGCGCCGCTGGACCGGGCTGCCGAGCGCGAACTTCGTCGACGTCGAGACGGACGAGTTGTTCTGGCTCTCCGGCCCGAAACGCGACCGGACGGACACCCGCTACGGCCCCGACCTTCCGGAGGTCGAAGAGGACGCCCGCGAAGCCTACGAGGCCTTCCTCCGCGGTGAGCCGCTGCCGGGGCGGGAGGACGGTTAGCGTTGTCCGCGGGCGGTGCGGAAGGTGCGGAAGCCTCGGCGATGGTAGTTCGGCAGGGCGTGCGGGTGGTCGAGGTCCGAGGTGTGCAGCCACACGCGGCGGACGTCCGGTGTGAGTTGCCACGCCTGCTCGACCGCCAGGGTCAGCGCGTAGCCGCCGATGCCCTTGCCCACGTACTCCGGGACCAGGCCGAAAGTGGTGATCTCCACTTCGCCGTCGCCGTGGGACTGGTAGTCCGCCAGGCCGGCGACCTCGCCCAGGTGGCGGATCAGCACGCAGTAGCGCCCCTCGCGGGACAGGTACCACTCCCAGTCGTCGTCGGACCAGCGGGAGCTCGGCCAGTTGTACGGCTTGCCGATCCGCACCGTCGTCGGGCGCACCAGCGGGGAGTCGGCGGGGACGGGCTCCACCGCGACCCCCGGCACGGGCGGCGCCGGGCGCAGGTCGGCCGGGCTGGTCATCTCGAGATGGGTGACGATCTCCTCCACCCCGCCCAGCATGCCGACCGCTCCCGGCTCGCGCGACCTATTTCTGGCCGTACCCCCGCAGTTTCTCCACCACGTGGGCGATCTCCTCGGCCGGCAGCAGCCGTGGGTTGCCCGCCGAACGGGCGAGCAGCCACACCTGGCAGAGCCACTCCAGCTGCTCGGCCCGGCTGTACGCCGCCGCAAGACCATCGCCGTACGTGATGGTTCCGTGGTTGCCCAGCAGGCAGCCCCGGCGGCCCTCCAGCGCGGCGAGCATCGACTCGGCCAGCTCCTCCGTGCCGTACGTCGCGTAGCGGGCCACCCGCGCGGACGGGCCGATCGTGGCCAGCATGTAGTGCACCGCGGGCACTTCGTCGACCAAGGTGGACACCGCGGTCGCGTGCACGGAGTGCGTGTGCACGATGCCGGCGATCGGCGCGCCGTCCGGGTCGGCCGCCTTCGTGTACACCGACAGGTGCATCGGCATCTCGCTGGTGGGCCGCAGTTTGCCCTCCACAATGGACCCGTCGAGCGCCACCACCGGGATGTCCTCCGGCGTCAGGACGCCGTAGTCCACGCCGGTCGGCGTCACGGCGATCAGCTCGCCCGAGCGGGCGGAGATGTTGCCGGAGGTGCCCACCACGAGCCCATCGGCGGTCAACCGCCGCGCGTACTCGCACACCGCTCGCCGTTCGTCGGCCAGGATCACAGTCGCCACAACCCCCGCGCGGCGGTCAGCGACGCCTGGTAGTCCGCGTAACCGCTCTGGTAGAACTCGACATTTTCCGGCACCGGCGACACGGTCCGCGAGCTGCTCGCCCACAGCTCCGCGTCGAACGGCTGGTTCAGCGCCTCGGCCGCGACCAGGACGGCACCCCGCGCCCCGACACCCGGATCGCTCGGAATCACGATAGGGCGGCCGAGCACGTCGGCGAAGATCTGCGTCCACTCGGCGGAGCGAACCCCGCCGCCGCACGCGTACAGCCGACCGGACAACCCGGCCGCGTCGAAGCAGTGCCGGGCCGCGTAGGCGATCGACTCGCACAGCGCACGCACCACGTCCGCCCGCCCGTGCTCCAGGCTCAGCCCGGCGAACTGCGCCCGCGCGGACGCGTCGACGAACGGCGCGCGCTCGCCGGACGCGGACAGGAACGGCAGCGCCCGCACCCCGGCGGCCCCGGGCGGGCTCTGCGCGAGCAACGTCCCGATCTCGGTGACCTCGATGCCCAGCAGACGGCAGATCCAGTCGATGCTCGCGGTGCCGACCATCGCCGGCATCGCGTGCAGGTACTCGCCGGGGGTCGGCGTGGACAGGAACATCCCGGCCGGCTCGCCCTCGCCGTCGAACTCGGCGTTGTCGGTGAGCACCTGGCAGGCCAGCGTGGTGCCCGCGGTGAGGATGCCGTCGCCCGGCGCGCGAACGCCGGCGCCGATGGCGCTGGCAGGCAGGTCGAACGGGCCGGCGGTGACCGGCAGCCCCTCGGGCAGCCCGAGGAGTTCGGCGCCGCGGCGGTTCAGGCTGAACACGGCCTTCGGCGGCGCCGGTTCGGCCAGCAGGTTGCGCCGGTGGGACAGTCCTACGGCGGCGATCGCGCCCTCGTCGTAGCGCCGGGTCTTCGGGTCGAGGAACGGCAGGGACGCGTCGGACACGTCGACCGTGATCTCACCGGTCAGCCGCTGCACCACGGCGTCGACGCAGTACCCGGCCACCGCGGCCCGGTCCAGCACCTCGGGTTCGTGGGTGTCCAGGTAGGACAGGATCGCGGCCGCGCAGCCGGGGAACATGCCCGATCCCGTGCGCCGGAACACCTCCCGCGACACACCGTCGGCCTGCCACTTGGCGAGCAGCGCGTTGGCCCGGCCGTCGAGCCAGGAAATGGCCGGCCGCACCGCGTTGCCGTCCTCGTCGCGGAGCCACACACCGTCGCCCTGACCGGTCAGCGCCAGCGCGGTGACCGGGGCGTCCAGCTTCGCCGCGACCTCGCGCACGACGGTCGCGACCGTGCCGACGACCTGGTCGAGGTCCTGCTCGACCCGGCCGCCGGGCAGGTGGTGCACCTCCGACGGCGTGCAGGCCTGGTGCAGCGACACCCCGGCCTCGTCGAACACGACGGCCTTCGTCAGTGAAGTACCGATGTCGACGCCGATGATCATCGCAGCACTTCCGGGTTCGCGACGTTCGCCAGCTGCTCCCCACGGGCGTACCGGCCCACCTCGGCGGCGACGATCCGCGCGGCGCGCTCGGCGGTCTGGCGGCTGGCACCCGCCAGGTGCGGCGTCGCGATCACGTTCGGCGCGTCCCGCAGGGCCCAGTCGGCGGGCGGCGGCTCGACGTCGTAGACGTCCAGCGCGAGCGCGCCCAGCCGCCCGGACTTCAGCAGGTCCGGCAGCGGCGCGTAGTCCAGCAGGCCACCGCGGGCGGAGTTGACCAGCACCGCGCCCTCGGGCAGCAGGGCAAGGCGCTCGGCGTTGATCAGGTGGCGCGTCTCGTCGGTCAGGCGAGCGTGCAGGCTGACCACCGCGCTGCGGCGGAGCAGGTCGTCCAGTTCGACCAGCTCGGCCCCGTCCGCCGCGATCTGCTCCGGCTTCGCGTACGGGTCGGCGACCAGGACCTTCGACCCGAACGCGACGAGCACCTTGGCCACCCGAGAGCCGATCGCGCCGTAGCCGACCAGGCCGACCGTGGTGCCCTCCAGCTCGAGCCCGGCGTTCGGGTAGGCGTAGTAGTCACCGCGCCAAGTGCCGCCGAGCAGCTCGGCCGACGACGTCGAGATGCGGCGCATGGCGGCCAGAATCATGCCGATCGCGAACTCGGCGGCGGCGGTCGCGTTGCGGCCCGGCGCATAGGTGACTGCCACGCCGGCCTCGGTGGCGGCGGCGAGGTCGACGTTCACCGGCCCGCCCCGGCACACCGACACGAGCTTCAGCTCGGGCGCGGCGGCGAAGACCTTCTTGGTGAACGGCGCCATCTGGGTGACCGCGACCTCGGCCCCGGCCAGCGCCTCGATGACCTGCTCCTCGGTGCCGCTCGCCTCGTGCACCCCGCCGACCGGGCCGAACGGCTCGACCGGCCAGGGCAGCGACAGCTCGGTGAACTCGGGCTCGGTGGCCAGCTCGGCCCGGACCGCGTCGGCAAGCAGGTTGTTGCCGACGAACTCGTCTCCCGCGCAGAGAACGCGCACTTCTGGCTCCTCCTTGAACCGCCGGGCCTCAGCCGGCCGCGTGGACCTGTTCGTATTCGGTGATGTGAGCGACCTTGGCCGCGCTCGGCGAACCCGGGTCGAACGTGTACCCCAGCCACTCGGTGACGATCTTCTTCGCCAGCTCGGCCCCGATGACCCTGGCGCCGAAGGTGATGATCTGGCAGTTGTTCGACTTCACCGACCGCTCGGCCGAGTATGAATCGTGCGCGACCGTCGCACGCACCCCCGGCACCTTGTTCGCCGAGATCGCCACACCGATGCCGGTGCCGCAGACCAGGACGCCGCGGTCGGCCTCGCCGTTGGCGATCTTCTCCGCCGCCGCCAGGCCGAAGATCGGGTACGCGCGGTCGTCGTCCGGGCTGTCCACGCCCAGGTCGATCACCTCGGTGACCCGCTCGTCCTTCGCCAGCAGGTCTCGCACCTCGTTCTTCAGCAGCACGCCTGCGTTGTCCGCGGCCACCACGACCCGCATCAGTTCCCCTCCTTGCCCAGAGCTTCCCCGATCGCCGTGACGATCAGGGCGAACGAGGTCGCGCCGGGATCGGCGTGCCCCTTGCTGCGCTGCGCCAGCCGGGCCGCGCGTCCCTTGGCGGGCACCAGGTTCGCGGTCTCCTCGGCGGCGAGCGCGGCCGCCTGCGCGGCCTCGCGCCACGCGTCCGGCAGCGCGGCGCCGGCCTCGGCCTGCTTGCGCAGCGACTGCCGGAACGGCTCGATCGCGTCGAGCATGGTCTTCTCGCCCAGCTCGGCCTTGCCCAGCTCGGTGAACGCGCGCACCGCGCCGTCGACCGCGTCCGCGACCACCGCGGTGGTGATCTCGTCGACCCGCAGTCCGGCGCCGGTCTCGGCCAGTAGCACGCCGTACAGGGCGCCGGACGCGCCACCGGCGGCGTCGGCGAGCGCGGTGCCGGCGGCCAGCAGCGTGTCGGCCACCGAGGACCCGGCGGCCCCGCGGGCGGCCGAAACCGCGGCCCGCATGCCGCGGGTCATGCCGAGGCCGTGGTCACCGTCGGCGGCGACCGCGTCCAGGCGGCCCAGCTCGGACTCGTTGTCCTCGATGCGGCGCATGGCCGCGGTCAGCAGGCGGTCGACGACCTCGACGCCCTCACCCTCCGGCCGGGCCAGCTGCTTGTCCACAGTGGACGAGAGCTCGACCGGCTCCAGGACCGCCCCGCCGCTGCGGTAGCCCGGGGTGTCACAGGGCGCGCCGTACAGCTCGGCCAGCTCGTCGTCCAGCACCAGCACCGACAGCGAGACCCCGGCCATGTCCAGCGAGGTGACGAACTCGCCGACCTCCGTGTGCACCGGGGTCAGCCCGGCGCCGGTCAGCCGCTCGTGGATCCGGGTGTAGGTCACGAACATCTCTTCGTACTTGGTCCGGCCGAGGCCGTTGACCAGCACCGCGACCCGGCCGTCGCCCCGCGGCAGCTCGGGCAGCAGGCCGTCGACCAGCTCGTCGGCCAGCTCCGCCGCGCCGAGGCGGCCGACGGTCCGCACCCCCGGCTCGCCGTGGATGCCGAGGCCCAGCTCCATCTCGGACTCGCCGACGGTGAACAGCGGCTGGTCGGCGCCCGGCAGCGTGCAGCCGCCGAAGGCGACGCCGAAGGTGCGGGTGTGCGCGTTGGCCTTGACCGCCGCCGCGTGCACCGCGTCGAGGTCGTCACCCCGCTCGGCCGCGGCGCCTGCGACCTTGAAGACGATGAAGTCGCCGGCCACCCCGCGGCGCTTCTCCGGCGCGTCGGCCGGCCCGCTCGCGATGTCGTCGGTGACCAGGATGGTGCGGCTCTCGATGCCCTCCGCGGCCAGGCGGCGCGCGGCGAGGCCGAAGTGCAGGACGTCACCGGCGTAGTTGCCGTAGGCGAAGAGCACCCCCGCGCCACCCTCGGCGGCGCGGGCCGTGCGGTAGACCTGCTCGGCGCTCGGGCTGGTGAACACGTCGCCGACCACCGCCGCGTCGGCGAGGCCGGGCCCGACCAGCCCGGCGAAGGCCGGGTAGTGGCCGCAGCCGCCGCCGATGACCACGGCGACCTTGCCCCGCCGCGGCACGTTCCGGCCGAGCACGCCGTACGCGCCGGGCACCTTGCGCACCTCGCGGCCGTACGCGGTGACGAAGCCGTCCAGCCAGTCGCGCTTGAACGTCGCGGCCGTTCCCAGCGTGGTCATGAGCGCACCAGCTCCCCGGCGAGGTAGGCGAGCAGCAGCTTCCGGACGTCGTGGTTGGACTCCGCGACCTGCGCGGCCAGCTCCAGCGCGTCCGGCTTCGGCGGGTAGGTCGGGTTGGGCAGGGCGATGACGGTCAGCCCCGCGGCCGCGGCGGCCCGGATGCCGTTGCTGGAGTCCTCGACCCCCAGGCACTCCTCGCCGCGGAAGCCGAGCCGGGACGCGGCCTCGGCGTAGACGTCCGGGCTGGGCTTGCCGCGCGGCACCTCGGCGCTGGACACGGTGGCCGAGAACTCCCCCGTCAGCCCGTGGGTCTCCAGCACCGCGTCGATCACCCGGCGCGCGGCCGAGGACGCGAGCGCGACCGGGACGCGGGCCGCGACGTCGCGCACCATCGCGTCGGCGCCGTCCAGCAGCGGGGCCTCACCGTTGGCGATCGACCGGATCATCCCGTCGACCACGGCCTTCTCGACCTGCTCGGGGGTCTCCGCGGTGCCACTGCGCTCCGCCAGGTACGCGGCCCACTCGGGCGCGCTCATGCCCTGGACGGTGGCGGTGTCGGCGGCAGTCCACTCGACACCGTGGGCCGCCGCGTAGGCGACCCAGTTCTCCTCCCAGAGGTGTTCACTCTCGATTAGGACACCGTCGAGGTCGAACACCACCGCGGCGAAACCCATGCAACAACCCCTTTCACGCCGTTGGTGTTAAATTAACACCGCCGCCGAGATTTGTCACGGGAGGTCCGATGGGAACGCGGTTGCTGCTGGTCCGCCACGGCGAGACCGAATGGCACGCGGAGAACCGCTACGCCGGCACCAGCGAGGTGGGCCTCACCGAGCGGGGCCGCAGGCAGGCCGAGGGGCTGGCGGCGTACCTGGCCGGCGCCGGCGAGCCGGTCACCGCGCTCTACCGGTCGCCGCAGGGGCGGGCGCGGGTCACCGCAGAGCCGTCCGCGCGGGCGCTCGGCCTCGAGCCCGTCGTGCTCGACGAGCTGCGCGAGGTGCACTTCGGGATCGCCGAGGGCAAGGTGCTGTCCGAGCTGGATCCGCAGGTCGTGGCCGCGTTCCGGGCGGATCCGGTGGCCGGCGCGTTCCCCGGGGCCGAGCCGACGGCCGACGCCGCGCGCCGGGGAGCGACGGCGCTGCGCACCATCGCGAAGCACGAGGACGGCGGGCGGGTGCTGGTCGTCGCGCACAACACGCTGATCCGGCTCACGCTGTGCGAGCTGCTCGGCATCCCGGTCCGCGACTACCGCCGCGTGTTCCCGCGCCTGGAGAACGCGGCCATCACCGAGATCGGGATCGACGGCGACGCGACGAGCCTGCGGCGCTTCAACCTGCCCACGTCCTAGCCTTGTCCCGTGGAAGACAAGTCCAGCGGGAGCGCGCGCTCCCGTAACATCCGGCAGCAGCGCATCACCGACTACGTCGTGAAGAAGGGCCAGGCCTCCGCAGCGGAGCTGGCCGAGCTGACCGGCGTGAGCGTGATGACGGTGCACCGCGACCTGGACGAACTGGCCCGGCGCGGCCTGCTGCGCAAGTACCGCGGCGGGGTCTCGGCGCAGCCGTCGACGGTGTTCGAGAGCAACACCGAGTACCGGCTCAACGCACACGTCGAGGCGAAGGCCGCGATCGCCGAGAAGGCGTTGTCGCTGGTCGAGCCCGGGATGTCGATCCTGCTGGACGACTCGACCACCGCGCTCGCCCTGGCCAAGCTGCTGCACCAGGTCACGCCGCTCACCGTGGCGACGAACTACCTGCGGATCATCGAGGTGCTCAAGCAGGTCGACGACGTGCGCCTGATCGGGCTCGGCGGCGACTACTCCGCGACCCACGACTCGTTCCTCGGCATGCCCTGCCTGGAGGCCGTCGAGCGGCTCACCGTGGACCTCACGTTCGTGTCGACCTCGGCGATGAACGCGGAGATGACGTTCCACCAGGAACCCGAGATCGTCATGGTCAAGCGGGCGATGCTGGCCAGCGCGGAGATCCGGGTGCTGCTCATGGACTCCAGCAAGATGCCGCGCACCGCGCTGCACCGCCTGGCCGAGATCGAGGACTTCCACCACCTCGTGGTCGACTCAGCCGTGTCCGCCTACCTGCTCGACCAGTACGAGGACCAGACGAACGTGCTCGTCGCCGAGGTCTGATCGCATCACACCCTTGCGTGTTAATTTCACGTGCTCCATGATAACTTGGGTTCCGCACACTCATGGAGGCGTGATGACGCAGACGGCAACATCGAGGTTGTCCCAGCCGGACAGGGGGTTCGGGGGGCTTCTCGCCAGGTGGGGGCTACCGGCCCCGTTGTTCCTCGGGTACGTCGGCTTGTTGCTGTTCATGGTCGGCGACGGCGTGGAGTCCGGGTTCATCGCCCCGTTCATGGCCGACCACGGCGCCGGGGACGAAATTCACGCGTCCTATGTGATCACCGCGTACGGCGTGGCCGTGATGCTCGCGTCCTGGCTGTCCGGCGCGTTGTCGGAGCTGTGGGGGCCACGCCGCGTCATGTGGATCGGCCTGGCGATCTGGCTCGTGTTCGACGTGCTGTTCCTCGCCGTGGCGGTGCCCAGCGAGAACTACCCGCTGATGCTGATCACCTACGGCATCCGCGGCTTCGGGTACCCGATGTTCGCGTTCGGGTTCCTGGTGTGGATCACCGCGGTGGCGCCCGTCGCGCGGCTCGGCGCCGCGGTCGGCTGGTTCTACTTCGCGTTCACCGGCGGCCTGCCCACGCTCGGCTCGCTGGTCGCGAGCTTCACCAACCCGGTGCTCGGCCACTACGGCACGCTGTGGCTGTCGGTCGGCATCCTGGCCGCGGGCGGTCTGCTGTGCGTGCTCGGGGTGCGGGAGCGGACCGGGTTCACGCGGCTCGCGCCGGAGGGCGTCCAGCCGGTGCAGAGCCTGGTGTCCAGCGTGTCGATCGCGTGGAAGAACCCGCGCGTGGGCGTCGGGATGATCGTGCGGATCATCAACACCGCGCCGGAGTTCGGCATGCTGGTGTTCTTCCCGACGATCTTCGCCGACCAGATCGGGTTCGGCGAGGGCCGGTGGCTGCTGCTGGTGTCGGTCATCTACGGCACGAACATCTTCTTCAACCTGATCTTCGGCGTGGCTTCGGACAAGATCGGCTGGCAGCGGACGATCTTCTGGTTCGGCGCGATCGGCTGCGCCATCTCGATCCTGCTGCTGTACTTCGTGCCGACCTCGCTGGGCGCCGACTACTACTGGGTGGCTCTGCTCGTGGGTGCGCTCTACGGGGCGACGCTGGCCGGATTCGTGCCGATCTCGGCGCTGCTGCCCTCGCTCGCGCCGGAGAACAAGGGCGGCGCGATGGCGCTGCTGAACCTGGGCGCCGGTGCCGCGGCGTTCGTCGGGCCTGCGATCGTGTCGCTGTTCCTCGGCCCGGCCGGCGCGGCAGGCGTGGTGATCATCTTCGCGGCGCTGTACATCGTGGCGGCGGTGCTCACCCGGTTCCTGAAGCTGCCGGAGGCGACGCGGAAGGCCATCGACGAGGACGTCAGCTTGCAGGACGTGACGGCGGTCCGCCCGTGACGGTTGTCGGTGTCGACGTCGCGACCGCGGGGGTGCGTGCCTTCGCGGTCGGCGGCGACGGCTCGGTGCGGGCGACGGCTGCCGAGCCGTTGCCCGCCCCGGCCCGGGACGAGTCCGGCCGCAGCGAGCAGGACGCGCGGGCGTGGTGGCCCGCGGTCGAGTCGGTGCTGCGGCGGGTGACCGCGGAGGTGGCCGAGCCGGTGCGCGCGGTCGCGGTGTCGGCCACCTCGGGCACGGTCGTCGCGGTCGACGGCCGGGGTGAGCCGCTCGGTCCGGCGCTGATGTACGACGACCGGCGCGGCGCGGACGACAACGCGAAGGCGGCGGAGGTGGGCGCGCAGCGGTGGCACGAGCTGGGGATGAGCGTGTCACCGACGGCGGCGCTGGGCCGGATCAACTGGCTGCGACGCGCCTACCCGGATGCCGCCGGTGTCCGGCACACGCCGGACCTGATCGGTGAGAAGCTCCTCGGCCGTCCGGTGGCGACCGACTCCTCGCATGCCCTGAAGAGCGGGTACGACCCGTTGCGCGAGGAGTGGGCGGCCGAGGTGTTCGACTTCGGGGTGGACTGGCTCCCCGAGGTCGTGCGGCCGACGACCGTGCTGGGCGAGTTGCCCCGCCCGGTCGCCGGCCTGCCTCAGGGGTGCCTGGTGGTGGCCGGCATGACCGACGGTTGCGCCGGCCAGCTGGCGACGGGCGCCGTGACGCCGGGTTGTTTCGCGGGGATCCTCGGCACGACCTACGTGTTGAAGGGCGTGACCGAACACCTGGTGCGAGACCCGTCCGGCGCGATGTACAGCCACCGCCACCCGGACGGCTGGTGGCTGCCCGGCGGAGCGTCGAACACCGGCGGCGAGGCGGTGGCCGGTGTGCCCAACCTGGCCGCACTGGACGAGGCAGCAGCCCGGCGCGGCCCGGCGCAGGTCGTGGCCTACCCCTTGAAGCGGCCGGGAGAGCGCTTCCCGTTCGTGACGCCCGACGCGCGGGGCTTCGTACTGGGCGAGCCGCAGGACGAGGTGGAGCTGCACCGGGCTCGTCTGGAAGGCGTCGCCTTCGTGGAGAGGCTGGCGTTGGAGCGGTTGCGGGAGCTGGGAGTGCCCGTGACGGGCCCGCTGGTGGCCGCCGGCGGGGGCAGCAAGAGTCCGTTGTGGACCCGCATCCGAGCGACGGTAAGTGGGATGGAACTGCGTGTGTCGCCCCAAGCCGAAACCGGCTACGGCGCGGCGATGCTGGCTGCCGCGGCGGTATTGCCGGGGGGACTGACCGAGGCGGCGGAAATGATCGGCGAAGAAGCATCGGTGATCGAGCCGGACGCGGCGGAGCGAGAGCCGATGGAAGAGAACTACCGGCGGTTCAAAGAGGAATTGCAGAACCGGGGCTGGCTCCAGCGGCAGAATTGAGGACGGCTGGCTCTGGCGAGTGGGAACACTGAGGCGGCTCTGACAGGAAATCCGGAAACGGCTGATAGGCAAGACCGGAAACCGGGCCGGCTCCGACAGGGAAACCGAAAGCCGGGCTGCTCAAGCCCGAGCGTGCTGGTCTGGCGGGCAAGCCTGAGGCCGGGGCTGGTCTGGCGGACAAGCCGCACACCGGGCCTAGTCTGGCAAGCAAGCCGAAGGCCGGGCCTGGTTTGGCAGGCAAGCCGCACACCGGGCCTAGTCTGGCAAGCAAGCCGAAGGCCGGGCCTGGTTTGGCAGGCAAGCCGCACACCAGGCCTAGTCTGGCAAGCAAGCCGAAGGCCGGGCCTGGTTTGGCAGGCAAGCCGCACACCAGGCCTGGCCTGGCAGGCAAGCCGCACACCAGGCCTGGCCTGGCAGGCAAGCCGCACACCAGGCCTGGCCTGGCAGGCAAGCCGCACACCAGGCCTGGTCTGGCAGGCAAGCCGGAGATCGGATCTGGTTTTACAAGCAAGCCGGCAACGCAACGGCACCGACCACCCCAACCAGACCTCCCCCGCCCCCGATCCACAGCCGATCTTTAGAGCGTGTCTTACGTGGTGATCGACCGCTGGTGAGCGATGATCTTGGCTGTGGTTGATCGGTTGTCGCTGCGGTTGGTGCCGGATGAACTATGG